>NZ_FNFK01000027.1 GCF_900101165.1 Alkalibacterium thalassium
TATCAATTTCGTACCCTTGATCTTTGTACGATTGAATACACTTTTTGTCTAAGCGCTCCATGCATTCTTGAAAGCATTCTTCAGCTTTTTGCCGGAAAAGCTCCTCAAATAAGATTTCTGCCTCTAAAAATGTCGCTGATTCTTCCAATATTTCCATCATTTGTGCTATAATTTTCATCGTAAAGAAGACCTCTTTCTCTCTAGTTTCTGCAAATTCTAGATTAAGGGTCTTCTTTCTTTTTGTCTACCCTATATTTTTCTGCTTCCTACATAAACTTTACACATAGCAGACGGACATTTATTTATAGGCTTTTACCTGTTCAGTCAGTTCTTTAAGAATCTGTCCAATTTCTTCCTTGTCTTTTGCATGCGTGCCGCTGGCCAGAGGATGTCCACCGCCTCCATGTTTCTGGGCAATCTCATTAATTACAGGTCCTTTCGAACGCAGTCTGCATCGGAATTCGCTGTCTGACTGTTCGACAAATACTGCCCATACCTTCACGCCTTCGATTTTACCCAGCATAGGAACCACTTGATGCGTCTCGCTGTCATCCATTCCAAGCGACTTTAATAATGTCTTTGTAAGAATGATATGTCCGACCCCGTCTTCTGACACTGTAAACTGATCGAGAGCATAGCCCATTAATTTGCCGGCTTGAGGCTTTATTACATTCATTTTATCGTTTACTTCTGTATGCGAAAACGGAAAACGCATCAACTCAGCAGAAATCTGCATGGTGAAGGGTGATGTCGCATCATAGAGAAAGCGGTTCGTATCCCCGACAATTCCGGCATATAAAAGACGGGCTGCTTTAGCGGTCATCTTAATCTCATCCGGGTAGCTCAGCCACATATCGGCAATCATTTCACAGCAGCTGCTCGCGTCCGTGTTGACCCATTCTATTTCCCCGTAAGAATCATCAAGAGGATGGTGATCGATTTTGATCCACTGCTTCGCCATTTTATAATGCTCTCCGTCTATGCGCTTGATATTTGCAGTGTCAGTAACAATGACTAAAGCCTGTTCATATTTTTCTTCTGTCACTTCATCCATTTTATCCAGATATTCGAGATCATCAACCGTCGTACCGACTGCATACACATCCTTGTCAGGAAAGGTTGCTCGAATAAGTTCTTTCAGTCCACACTGGGAACCGATAGCGTCCGGATCAGGTCTGACATGCCTATGAATGATAATGGTATCCCATTGTTTAATATACTCCCAAAGGTCTTTCTTAATCATATTGTCCTTTTTATTCACTGTTTCTAACAACACACGCATTTCTCCTTTTCAGTTCTAGCTTTTTTGTTATCTTTTCTGAATCAGCTGACACACCACAATCGCTTTTGCAGCTAATGTATGTTCCGAATAGATTTCAACATCCAGTCTAGCCGAGCGACGATTTTCATCGATCACAGAAGGTTTGATCGTCAGTTCATTACCTAACTGGATCATGTTGAAGTAATGCAGATTCATCTGTTCAACAACCAGATTCTTTTTCTTGTATTTTGATAGATAATTATAAATTGTCTCTGTGACCACTTCGCTGAGCACGCCAAATGAGATCGTACCCATGCTGTCAGTAGTCTGCGGGGTAACAGAAAAGGAAAACAAGTTGTCTTCTTTTTCTGTAATCAGCTGATTGATCTGATCAGATATGGTATCCCCAGACTGAGGCTGCTTCTGGACAGTCTGCATAGCTTTCATAATATCCTGACGGGAAATGACACCAGCAAGTTTAAGTTCATCACTGACTACAGGCATCACTTCCAGGCCATCCCATATCATTGTATGCGCAATTGAGGCTACGCTCATGTACTTTCTTGCTGAAGCGGGATTCTTAGTCATAACTTTTTCAATCAGTTCTGTATCCTCCTGGCCTACCACATCCTTAGCCGTCACGATCCCCGCCAGTCGACCATCTGACAGAACAACCGGAAACCTGGAATGTCCGCTCTTCTGATTGAGCATTCTATAAGTATATACCGTATCTTCTCTATTAAGAAACTGCGTCCGTTCAAGCGGGGTAAAGATATTCTGAACGCGCAGGATTTCTTTTTTTATCAGCTGGTCAGTCATCGCTCTGTTGATCATCGTGCCCACTGTGAAAGTATCATAAGATGTGCTTATCAGAGGCAATTCCTTATGATTGGCAAGATCGACCACTGTCTGACTGGGCTTGAAGCCCCCAGTTATAAGGACCGCTGCACCGTTCTGTAAAGTGAGCTGCTGAGCTTCTTCTCTGTTACCGATAATCATCAGTGATTCTTCAGTAACATAGCGCAGCATGGCTTCTTCAGTCATCGCTCCGATGATGAACTTCGTCAGGGTCTTTTTCAGCCCTTTTTCGCCCCCATGAACCTCTCCATCGATCACCTTCACTATTTCATCGTAGGTCAGGTTCTCGATATGCTCACCATTTTTAGGCTCGATCCGGATCGTCCCCACTCTTTTAATCGTAGACACCAGGCCGTTGTTCTCTGCTTCTTTTATAGCTCTGTAAGCTGTCCCCTCACTGACTTGAAGTTCTTTGGCAATCAGTCTTACCGAGAGCTTCTCCCCTACCGGCAGAGACTCGATAAAGGCGATAATCTGTTCATGTTTAGTCTTCATCTCTTTCAGGTTTCCTTTCGCTAACTTTCTTTTCCCATAACGGCAGTGGGATCGTTTCAAAGATAACCGACTCCAGTCCGGTAACCGTAATACCCAGAAGCCTCACTCCTAAGGTTTCAGATTCTTCTTCCCAGATTGATAAAGCAATCTGAAAAAGTTCTTCTTCTCCTTTAATGTAATCTGGAAAAGAGCGTCGACGCGTAATTGTGTCGAAATTTTCGTATCTTATTTTAAGTACAACTATTTTCCCATGTTTCTGTTTTCGTTTAAGGTTGTACATGACCTTCTGGGACAAGATTCTCAGTGCCTTGATCACATCATTTTCCGTCTTCAGATCTTCGGAAAAAGTCGATTCTTTCCCGATCGATTTCGGTTCCCTGTCGTTTTTCACTTCACTGTCGTCAATCCCTCTTACCTTGCGATAAAGTGAATGACCCATTTTCCCAAAATGACTGACCAGGTCCAGTTCATCATTTTTATACAGATCCTTTCCCGTGTATATGTCCAGACTATGCATTTTCTCAACGGATTTGGCACCCACACCGTGAAATTTTTCAATTGGTAGCACCATTAGAAAGTCGTGTGCTTTATCAGGCGGAATAACTGTAATGCCATTTGGTTTATCGAAATCCGACGCAATTTTAGCCAGAAATTTATTATAGGACACTCCTGCCGAACAGGTCAGTCTCAGTTCCTTTTCAATGTCTCTCCTGATGGCCTGTGCAATGAAAGTCGCACTTTTCTGTCCGACATGGTTTATACTGACATCCAGATAGGCCTCATCGAGAGAGAGAGGTTGGATTTTATCCGTATACCGTCTGAAAATGTCATGCATCTGCTTTGAAGTTTCCCGGTAAAGCTCAAAATTTGGCCTTACGAATACACCTTCTGGGCATAACTCGTATGCCTTCTGAGCGCTCATAGCTGAATGGATGCCGTAAGTCCGGGCTTCATAACTTGCTGTAGCAACCACTCCGCGCCCACCCGTTTCCTTGGGATGCCGGGCTATGATAACTGGCTTACCCGCTAGAAAAGGATTTTCTCTCACCTCAACTGAAGCATAGAAGGCATCCATATCGATATGAATTATTTTTCTGGACGTATCCCGTTTTGGTTCGTCAAAAAGCAGTAGTCCGTATCTCATAGCGCCTTCAAAACACCTCCATCTTTTACGTTATTATACTAGAAATAAAAAGGTCAGACGACTTTAAAATCAACTCTATTATGACATTCGATGGTGTAAAAAATAAAACAAGCAGAATGAGTCGACCATCCTACTTGTTTTATCCAAATTTATCCTAATAGATCATCAAGCTCCATGTCATCCAGTGAAGAGACATTATACACTTGAGCTTTCAGCGAAGCGTAATTGAAATAGTCATTCAATGTGATTGTCAGGATATCATCGACTATTTGATAATACCTTGATGGTCTGTAATGCTTCCACTTATATGCGGTGCAGTACTCCCACAAGTCTTCCAAACTGATCTCATCATAGCCGTTCTGACGGAATTCGATCAACTTTTTTTTCAGCCAAACCTCATAATCATCATCATCTATAATAAAGTGCAAGAGATTACCTCCTTTACTCATTCGAAAGGGGTATAATTACTCCTTCAGTCCTATTCGCTGTCTGCTGTTTTTTCGGGTGTGTTTGTTCCCAGCTCTTCAGACTGGGTGCCAGCTGCGGATGCTTTTGTAACGATACGTGCAACTGCGCGACGTTCGAAGGTTAGATAAATCCCTTCACAGTCGATTATTACGGTGTTGTTTGCTTCATTTACTTCATCTACAATGCCGTGCAGGCCGCCGATCGTGACGATTGAATCACCTTTTCCTAATGAGCCGAGCATGTTCTGTGTTTCTTTTGCGCGTTTCTGCTGTGGTCTGATCATCAGCAGGTACATGATACCCATTAGTACTAAAAAGGGCAGCATTCCAAAAAGTAATTCCATGTAGTCATTCCTCCGTCTAATTTCCTGTTTTATTTTCCTGATTATCTCGTTTTCAAAGAGAACGATATTAATGTTTCATTACATACCTTAGCAAATTTCAGAGAAAAATACTAGTCTCATTAACAACTTCTAAAAGTTTTTAGCATTCGGTTTATTGTATCCGTACTCCTCGAAAAACTGCTCCTTGAACTCAAGCAGGTTGTCTTCCCTGATTGCCTGTCTGACTTTCTTCATCAGGTCCAGCAGGAAATAGAGGTTGTGATAACTCGTCAGTCTCAGACCGAAAGTTTCATCTGATTTAAGAAGATGTCTCAAGTATGCTCGGGTATAGTTCCGGCACGTGTAGCATCCGCATTTTTCATCTAGAGGTCTGAAATCTCTCGCATAGATGGCATTCTTGATTACGACACGTCCCTTGCTGGTCATTGTTGTCCCGTTACGTGCAATACGGGTCGGAAGCACACAGTCAAACATGTCAACTCCACGCATAACTCCTTCAATCAATGCATCAGGTGTCCCCACCCCCATAAGATAGCGGGGCTTGTCTTCAGGTAGCAGCGGTGTAGTGAAATCGAGCACCCGATACATATCTTCTTTAGGTTCACCGACAGATAGCCCACCTATCGAGTAACCGGCAAAGTCCATACTAGTCAGATCTTTAGCTGACTGTTTACGCAGATCTTCAAATCCAGCGCCCTGAACAATTCCAAACAACCCTTGTCTATCAGTATTCTGGTGCGCTTTCAGTCCTCTTTCTGCCCATCTGGAGGTTCGCTCGACCGATTTTTTGACGTAATCGTAGCTTTCATCAAATGGGGGGCATTCGTCGAAGGACATCATAATATCCGGTCCCAGCTTGTTCTGGATATTGATGGCTTTTTCAGGAGACAGGAAGAGCTTGGATCCGTCCAGATGACTCTTGAAGTGGACCCCTTCTTCTTCGATTCTTCTCATATCTGAAAGTGAAAAGACCTGGAACCCACCTGAATCGGTCAGTATCCCTTTGTCCCAGTTCATGAAAGCGTGCAGACCACCCGCTTCAGCAATCAGATCTTCTCCTGGTCTCAACCAGAGGTGATACGTATTGCTCAAGATGATGCCTGCTCCCATTTCTTCAAGTTCTTCAGGAGCAATAGTCTTAACGGTTGCCAGTGTCCCTACAGGCATGAACATCGGTGTTTCAAAAGTTCCGTGAGGTGTCGTAATTTTACCCAGGCGAGCCCCCGTGTGTTTATCTTTTTTCTCTAATGTATATGTGACTGGATGATTACTCATAACTAGCTCCTACTCTTTTATCTCTTTTTAACAAACATCGCATCTCCAAAACTGAAGAAACGGTATCTCTCCTGGACAGCATGATTATACGCTTCTAATACGAAGTCTCTTCCGAGAAATGCACTGACCAGCATGATCAGCGTCGACTTTGGCAGATGGAAGTTAGTCAGGAATCCGTCGACCGCTTTAAACTCGTAGCCGGGAGCGATAAAAATATCCGTCCATCCGCTGGCTGCCTGGAATCTCCCATCAAATGCCTGGCCGATTGTTTCCAGTGTACGGATTGACGTTGTGCCGATGGCTATGATACGCCCGCCTTCTTCTCTTGTTCTGTTCAATGTGTCTGCTGATTCTTCTGACAGCTGATAGAATTCTTCATGCATCTTATGTTCTTCGATATTATCTACACTCACCGGACGGAACGTGCCTAAACCCACATGAAGCGTCAGAAAAACGAGCTTGACTCCTTTTTTCTGTATCTTCTCAAGGATTTCCTCCGTGAAATGCAGCCCGGCTGTCGGTGCAGCAGCTGATCCATTTTCTTTCGCGTAAACGGTCTGATAACGTTCGCTGTCATCAAGACGTTCTTTGATATAAGGCGGTAGAGGCATTTCACCCAGCGACTCCAAAGTCTCAAGGAAAATCCCTTCATAGGAAAATTCTACGATTCGCCCCCCATGTTCCAGAGATTCGATAACAGTCGCTTTCAGACGTCCATCTCCAAATGTAATGACTGTTCCCGGCTTAGCTTTTTTAGCCGGCTTCATCAAGGTTTCCCACTTATCTCCTTCAAGGTTCTTAAGCAGAAGCACTTCCATGTGAGCTTTTGTGTCTTCTTTTTCCCCGTATAGTCTGGCAGGAAGAACCCGTGTATTATTCATTACAAGCGCGTCACCCGGATTCAGTTCATCTATTATACTTTCAAACTGTCTGTCTTCAATAGCTTCTGTTTCCTTGGTCAGTACCATCATTTTAGAGGATGATCGGTTTTTCAATGGTGTCTGCGCAATCAGTTCTTCGGGTAATTCAAAATCAAAATCATTTGTAGTTAATGTCATGCGTGTTCTCCTTTTATGATTTACTTCTTCATCAGATGCATCAGGTCGAAATGGTCATACGCCTTCTGAGTAGCCATTCTTCCACGAGACGTCCTTTGAATAAAGCCTTCTTTAAGCAGAAAAGGTTCAACCATATCTTCTATCGTCATCATTTCTTCTCCGATATTAGCCGATAAAGTATTCAACCCTACTGGTCCGCCGTTATAAAGAGTAATCATGGTCTTGAGCAGTTTGTGATCGACGCTGTCCAGCCCCTTATGATCTACACTCAACAGATCTAAAGCTGACGCAGCATTCTCCTTATCGACGATACCTTCTCCTCTGACTTGTGCATAATCCCTTACTCGCTTGAGCAGACGATTGGCAATTCTAGGCGTACCTCTGGACCTTCTAGCAATTTCCAGCGCCCCGTCTTCCACGATATCCGTCTGCAGAACAGATGCCGATCTAAGCACAATTTTTTCCAGTTCTTCCTTGGTATAGTATTCCATATGTGCCAGAATACCGAACCGGTCTCTCAGAGGTGCCGACAGGGATCCGGCCCGAGTCGTGGCACCGATCAATGTGAAAGGTGGAAGGGGAAAATGGACGGGATGAGCCGTTTCTCCCTGGCCGATAATGATATCGACGTAGAAGTCTTCCATAGCGGAATACAGCATTTCCTCTGCAACCCTCGGCATCCGGTGAATCTCATCGATAAATAAGATCCCTCCTGGCTCCAGATCATTCAGCAGAGCCACCAGATCGCCTGGCTTTTCAATTGCCGGGCCGCTGGTTGTCCTGATTTCTGCTCCCATTTCATTGGCAATCACCATGGCCATGGTGGTCTTTCCGAGTCCTGGGGGGCCATAGAGAAGAACATGATCCAGCGCTTCTTCCCTGTTTTTCGCCGCTTCGATGTATATCGACAGTTCTTTCTTTATTTTTTCCTGACCGAGGTAATGAGCCAGACGTTGGGGTCTGAGGGTATGCTCTAAAGACTGTTCCTTCGAGTCCATCACCTGTTCAGATGTCAGATGTTGATTGTCTTCCATAACGTTCTCCTTTATTCACTGGCCTACTTTTTCATCAGATAAGATAAAGCTTCTCGTATGTAAGCATCCGTACTTTGCTTCTTCTGATCATCAAACTGTTTTCTTACTCTTGCCACGTCTTTCTTTGTGTAACCCAGTGCCAGTAACGCTTCGATGGCTTCTTCAAAGGACTGGTTCGATCTCTCAGGCATATCAAAGACCTGCGGTCCTTCAAGGCCGTTTCCATCTGTTCCTTCAAATTCAGATAGTTTCCCTTTCAGATCGAGGACGATCTGCTGAGCAGTCTTTTTGCCCACACCAGGGAACTTGGTCAGAAATGTGACATTGTTGTCTTCAATTGCCTGAACGAAACCTTGGTGATTATCATTGGCCAGAATGGCCAGAGCAGATTTCGGTCCAATTCCTGACACATTGATCAGTTTCAGAAACAGATTCTTCTCCTGCATCGTCTTGAATCCAAAAAGCTGCATACTGTCCTGTTTAACATCCTGATAGATGTAGATCAGTGTCTCCTGGCTCATCTGATCCGTATACCTGAAAGGATTCGCCATCAAAATCTTATATCCGATTCCCTGATTGTCGATCACAATATACCCAGGATAAAGGTGTGCGACGGTCCCTTTTATATATTCAAACATATCTTTACCCTCACTTACCGTTAGTTAATCTTCACTATTATAACACAAAAACACCTGTCCATTAAGTCAAGTTAGGAACAGATGCTTTAGTCTATCAGTTAGTTTAATTGAATTCCGCCAGATACTCGCCGTATCCTTCTTCCTCAAGCTTGTCCACTGGCACAAAGTGCATGGCAGCCGAATTGATGCAGTATCTCAACCCGCCTTTATCCTGTGGTCCATCTGTAAAGACATGTCCAAGGTGCGAGTCAGCTTCACTGCTTCTGACTTCTGTTCGTTCCATACCTAAAGTCGAATCTCTTTTCTCTTTAACTGTACGTTTCTTAATCGGTTTAGTAAATGATGGCCAGCCGCAGCCTGCATCATATTTATCATTTGAAGAAAATAGCGGTTCACCACTGACAACATCGACGAAAATACCGTCTTCGAAAAACTGATCATATTCACCAGTTCCCGGCCGTTCCGTTGCATTATTCTGCGTGACTTCATACTGGATCGGTGTCAGTTTCTTTTTCAGTTCTTTTTTATCCATGTGACGCCTTCCTTTCTTTAGTGAGGGTCCTGAATCCGTTTGAACATCTTTTCCATGTCATTTGTCGTGAAGCTGACCAGTACCGGCCTGCCATGCGGACAATTATACGGATTCTGAGTGTGTTTCAAATCTTCCAGCAACTGCATTCCTTCCTGTGACGAAAGGTAGTGATTAGCCTTGATCGACCGCTTGCAGCTCATCATGATGGCCGTTGCTTCCCTGAACTTGGCAACAGTCAAGCTTTTATGTGCTAAGAAAAAGTCGATCATCTCCTTGACCGTTTCTTCCACCTGTCCGGCAATCATCCAATTGGGATGGTTCCTTAAAACGAAGCTGTTCTGACCAAAATCTTCCAGATAAATGGATGCTTCCTGCAGTTTATCTATATTCTCTCTGATGACTAGTGCTTCATCGGTAGGATAGTCAAGAACAAGCGGCACCAGCAGTTCCTGCAGGTCCGTACCATGTTCAGAAATCGTCGCCTTATAGTACTCATACTTGATTCTTTCCTGAGCAGCGTGCTGGTCTATAATATACAACCCTTTTTCATTTTGAGCAAATAAATAGGTTCCATGCATCTGTCCGATATACTCAAGTTCAGGAAATGGGGAGTGTGTCTGGCTGATAGAATCGATTTTCATAGCCGTTCTGACAATCGGTTCTTCATGATTTTCGAGGCCAGTTGTACTTTCTGGCTGACTGTCCTCTTTCAAGTTAGACTCCTCTGCTTCTTCAGCCCTGTTTAGTCCTACTTCTTCTCTCATAGTAAAACGCTGATCATCCTCCAGAACACCTTCTGAAGAGTGAGTTGAATAGCTATCAGAAGATCTCTGGTCGAACTGAAAACGTGTCTGTTCGGGTTTGACCTTTTTATCTGTCTGTTTTCTACTCTTAGGTTTGTACACATTTTCTAGCGCATTAGGGATCCTGTTCTCCTGGCTCAAACGTTCTTTAATTGTCTGGCTGATCAGCTGTCCGAGTTCCCGTTCATTACTGATGCGGACCTGCTGTTTAGTCGGATGCACGTTCACATCCAGGAGAAGTGGATCCATCGTGATTCTGATTACCGCAACAGGGTAACGTCCAACCATCAATGTCGATCCGTAACCTTCAACAATAGCC
Organism: Alkalibacterium thalassium; assembly: GCF_900101165.1. Taxonomy (GTDB): domain Bacteria; phylum Bacillota; class Bacilli; order Lactobacillales; family Carnobacteriaceae_A; genus Alkalibacterium; species Alkalibacterium indicireducens. The sequence continues at coordinate 10,229 of NZ_FNFK01000027.1, forward strand.
TTATTCAGGGCATAATTTTTTATCACACGCCCATTCACAATTAAGGTAATGTAATTGTTGCTTGCTCTTGTCACCTCAGGAAGAGAGATGAACCCGTCCAGGTTGAAATCAAATGATTCTTGACTAATCCCCTTCATTTTACGGGCTGTCTCGACTCCATATACCCCCGCGATTGCCTGAATCTGCTCTTTGTTTCCAGATGTCCGGATCATGACAGACCCGTCTGATACGAGCTTGAAAGCTATCTCAGGGTGCGCAAGGGCAAATCGGTTGATCGCATCAGTAATATGCGACAGCTCCGTTTTCAACGTCCTTACGTATTTCAGACGGGCCGGTGTATTATAAAACAGTTCATCTACTGTCACTGACAGCCCTTGTCTTGACTTGGCTGCAGAATCCTCGATCACTTCTCCCCCTTCCAGAACCAGTCGTCTGCCGGGTTGATTGCTTTGTGCTGTTTCTACAGTAACTTTGGATACAGAGGCGATACTTGGAAGTGCCTCTCCTCTGAATCCAAGTGTTCTGATGCGGAACAAGTCGTCATTGGAAATCAGTTTGCTCGTTGCATGGCGCTCAAATGCAGAAAGTACTTCTTCAGAAGCGATCCCCTCACCGTTGTCAATTACTTGTATTCGGTTCAACCCGGCTTCTTCGACAAACACTTCGATTTTCGAACTGCCTGCATCGATGGCATTTTCCACCAGTTCCTTCACCACCGAAGCTGGACGTTCAATCACTTCACCCGCTGCTATCTGATTGGCCAGTGTGGATGACATGATTTGGATTTTTGGAGTCATTTGATCACTCAGCCTTTCACTCATCTGTCTTCATTTTGTCCTGCAGCTGACTTAAAAGCTGCAATGCCTCGATCGGGGTCGTATTGAGCACATTCACTCTCTGAAGTGCTGAAATTACATCTTTCTCGTTAGTCGTCAGATCATCAAAGAGGTTCAGCTGCTCCTGCTTCATCTGACTGTTTACCTTCACTGAAACAGGTTGCTCTTCTTTATCCTCAAACAGATGGTCTTCCTTCTGTTCCAGATCAGACAGAATATGTCCCGCCCGGTCAAGAAGAGAGTCCGGTAGGCCGGCTAATCTGGCCACCTGAACCCCATAGCTTTTATCCGCCGGGCCTTCCATCATTTTGTGAAGAAAGACAAGGTTCCCTTCTTCTTCAACTGCTCCAACATGCACATTTTTCAGTCCCTGAAGCCTTTCTTCCAACACTGTCAGCTCATGATAGTGGGTTGAAAACAATGTTTTCGCTCTGATTTTATCATGGACGTATTCAATGATCGCTTCCGCAAGTGCCATGCCATCATAGGTGGCAGTCCCCCGGCCGATCTCGTCGAACAGAAGCAGACTGTTTTCTGTAGCGTGCTGCAGAGCCTGATTCGTTTCGTTCATTTCGACCATGAAGGTACTTTGTCCACCGATCAGGTCATCCATCGCCCCTATCCGAGTAAACAGTCGGTCAAATACGGGGAGAGCGGCACTTTCTGCCGGGACAAAGCAGCCCATCTGAGCCATAATGACACTGAGTGCTAGCTGTCTCATAAAGGTGCTTTTACCTGACATATTCGGTCCAGTAATCAGAAGAACCGATGTCTCCTTAGTCAGATCTACATCATTTGGCACATATGACTGTTCCCCCATAACTTTTTCCACTACAGGGTGTCTGCCGTTTTTAATATGGATATCCTGCGAATCAACTGAAAACTTTGGTCTGACATAGTTGTATTCTTCACTGACGGCAGCAAAACTCTGAAGTACATCGATTTCTGCAACAGCACGGGCCAGCTTCTGCAATCTGTATATCTCTTCTTTGACCATCTGACGGACACCGACAAACAAGTCATACTCGAGATTTTTTGACTTTTCTTCTGCTTCAAGGATCAGTGCTTCTTTTTCTTTGAGTTCAGGTGTGCTGTACCTTTCAGCATTGGTAAGGGTCTGCTTTCTTTCATAACGCCCTTCTTCCAGTTTGCTTACATTGCCTTTAGACACTTCGATGTAATACCCGAACACTTTGTTGAATCCTATTTTCAGATTCTTTATGCCAGTAGCTTCTCTTTCTTTCTGTTCGAGTTCTGCCATCCAGCGTCTGCCGTTAGTCATGGCTTCCTTATATTTGTCCAGCTGTTCATGGTAGCCTCTTCTGATTATCTCTCCATCAGTAACTGAGATGGGTGGGTCTTCGTCGATAGCCTGCTCGATAAGATCCCGCACGTCATCAATCGGATCCAGCTGACTTAAATAACTGTCCCAGATCTTTTCTGTGTTGAGCCTGTCAACGATATCTGTCACGTGAGGAATCTGATCTAATGACTGCTTGAGTTGGATCAGGTCTCTAGCATTGACCGTCCCAAAGGCTACTCTTCCTGCCAATCTCTCCAGATCATAGATGTTCTTCAGAACCTCGACCAGGTCATTCCGCTCAAAAAAGTGATTGAGCAGACCTTCTACTTTGTCCAGCCGCTCCTCGATCTCCTTCTTCCTTATCAGTGGTTTTTCCAGCCAGGATCTCAGCATGCGTCCCCCCATAGCTGTCTGGGTCTCATCCAGCAGCCAAAGCAAGGTACCCTTTTTTGATCCGTCTCTCAAGGATGTAGTCAGCTCAAGATTTCTTCTGGCATCCTGTCCATACAGCAGAAAGTTTCTTGTTTCATAAAACTGAACTTCCTGAAGGTGGTCCAGACTCCTCATTTGTGTTTCTGACAAGTAAGCCAGCAACAGATCAATGACTCTAATAAGCGAGCGGTCCTGAACCGATTCAGTCAGACTGGATAATGGGTGCTGATGATCATCTGAAGAAGGATGCGAGACAGACATATTATAATGCTGAGCGAGCGTTTCCTGCAGATCCAGAAATTCTCCCGGTTCAATGATCACTTCCTTACATTGGATCGATACCAGTTCGTTCACTGCTTCCTGGAGGGTCTCCACTTCAGTCACTTTGATTTCACCAGTAGTCAGATCAGCATAGGACAGACCGATGTGCGGCTGCAGAGACGCCACAGCAGCTATATAATTGTTTTCTTTGGCCTCGACTGTCTTGGATTGCATGACCGTACCTGGCGTGACAACTTGGACAACCTCCCTTTTGACCATTCCCTTGGCCTGTTTCGGGTCCTCCACCTGTTCGCATATCGCCACTTTGTAGCCCATTTCTATTAAGGTGTCAATATATCCCTTGGCAGAGTGATGAGGCACTCCACACATGGGAATCTGCTCTTCTGCATTCTTATTTCTACTTGTCAAGGTCAGCTCAAGCAGCCGGGCAACCTTTACCGCATCATCAAAGAACAATTCATAGAAATCGCCTAGACGATAAAACAGAAAGGCATATGGATACTGTTTTTTAATTGATAAGTACTGCTCCATCATGGGAGTATGCTTAGTTTTCTGGGGCATTATGCTCACTCTTTCTAATGTCTATTGATCAATTGGTTAACCGAAGAACGGGTTATCTTCGTCAATACGAATAGGCTTGATATCAACAGCTTTCCCGCTAGTATTATCTATATCCAGATAACAGCCATTCAATCGCGTCCGACCCGTTTCCGGCACTTCAAACCGGTTAGGCATCTGAGTAGTAAATTTATGAAGAATAGAGTCTTTTTTCATCCCCAAAATACCATCATAGAAGCCTGTCATGCCTACGTCGGTCTGATAGGCGGTTCCTTTCGCTAAGATTCTCGAATCATTGGTCTGCACATGGGTATGTGTGCCAAGAACGGCAGAGACCTCTCCATCCATGAACCAGCCCATTGCTTCTTTTTCGCTAGTTGCTTCTGCATGGAAATCGATAAGGATATGAGGGGTAATTTTTCGTGCTTCTTCAACAAGTGCCCGTCCGACCCGAAATGGATCTTCTAAATCAGCCATGAACGTTCGACCGTGAAGATTGATCACTGCCAATGTCTGCTGGTTGATTTTAATATAGGCCAGTCCCTTGCCTGGGGTTACATCATTATCAGGATAATTAGCTGGACGAATCAGCTTTTTTTCATTGTCAATAAAGTCAAAAATCTCTCTCTGATCCCAAGTGTGGTTTCCCATAGTGACTAAATCGACCCCTGCTTGTAGAAGCTTTTTATAATCTCTTTCAGTGATCCCCCGTCCCCAGGCTGCGTTCTCACCATTAGCTATCGTTGCCTGAGGTTTATACTTTTCTTTTAACCGTGGAAGCCACTCTCTGACCATATCTACACCAAGTGCCCCTACAATATCTCCTATAAATAATACTTTCATACTCAGTCCTCTTTTCTAATCGCTCTCTCTATTTTAACAGCTTTATACTCCAAAAATCAAAATCATTCATACTACATAATGGATATAAAAAAAATAGGCAGCCACTCCCCTCTGAAGTATCGAGGAATGGCTGCCTAAGAAGGTGTTTTATTAGTATCTGAAATTATTGTGTCAGTCTAATGTCTTTTATGTTAAGAGAATAGTAGAATTGCTGCATTAAGATAGGTTTTTCCGAAAAAACTTAATCTATTCCACTGAGTACTATTATTTTTAACCGCACGTAATTCAGATACAAAAATTCTATCACAGGCGGAGTTTCCCCAACCTCTTTGAGCGTAACAAGCATCGTGTCGGGCACATGCCCAGTCTAAGTTATCAATTGGTGTTCTACCATTTTGACCTTTTCCACACCAATTACCGTATGTCGTAGGGTTAAGTGAGTATGTAGTTATAGTATCAATATCATTTACTGGCTTTTCTTTATATTCACGACTTAAAGAATTAAAAGCAAGACCTAGTGAACGAGCTTCGTCTTTATTTAATCCATTTTCAATGGCAGCTTCAACATCAAAGAGAGAAAGTTCTTCTTCATCACTGTAATATATATATTGCTCATATATTTCTAAATCTATGTCCCCCTGAGTATCACCTTGTGCGTGTGCGGTCGAAGTTCCACCTATTAAAAAGATAAAACCGAAAACAATAGGCATAAACATAAGTATAATATTTTTCATTTTCATAGCAAATATTCTCCTTTAATTTTTATTTATGTTATGATTATATTATCATAGATTTGATAATATAACAAATATATTTTAATAATATTACAAAAATTAAAGAAAGAGTGATAATATGGTAAAAAATGATGAAGAAAAAAAGTTAGAAAGCAATTTTGGATTGCTTTTGGTTTTTTTATGGGAATAGTTGGATTGTTAGTTTTAACTTATTTTATACTGAGCACTCTAAACTTCTTTGGCTAAATAACTTAAAATAAATGTTAGTTATCCAGCATGTTAATTTTCCGAATGAATTGGTTAGTAGAAATTGAGTACTTTACCGTAAAAAATCCTACCTTGAAAATGAATTGCTGTTTGATTAGTCAATATTTTTGTAAGCGACTATTATAAAATGTAGATTTGTCTCATTCCTATTAAGTATGATCAGCCTTTCTATTTACTTAGATATCTTAATGCATTAAAAAAAGCTTCGGCTACGCCTTCGCCCTTTTTGGGATAGTGCGTAGCCTTTACTTTTTGAGTTCTGAATAATCATAGATAATACCGTGAACACTCTTATAATAAACAGGTACCATTTCATTTCCACATCGTTCACAACTAAATCTTGGGGGATCCATCGGATCCCCACCATCCATACTATCGAAATGTTTGACTATCTCTTTCGGAATCTCTTCTCTTTCTTTACATGTTCGACAAATGAACTCTATAACGTTCGTTGATTTCTTTTTCGCGTTGGTCCCAGTTGAACCGATATTTTTTAATAGCTTTTCGCGTTGCTTCTTTTTTCTTATATTCATATGTTTTCGACTCAATGTAATCAATCTCCCGATTAATATATTTTTTGGCAAGTACATCGTTCGCAAATTGAAGGGTTAGGTGCCCTTTTATGAGCACAGCTATCCCTCGGAACTCCATCACATTGCCACATTCCGAACATTCCAAAGGATCTTCTCCAAATGATTCTATGCGTCGCTCTCGCCAACCTACCGGTTTAATCATTTTCTTCGCATTAATCAACACGCGTTGGGCTTCACGTTGAAATTGTTTCACCACTTCTTTCATGAGCGTCTTAATTCGACGAGAATACAACCCATAGTGGCGAACCATTTTAAATTGTTCATCTGGAATATGTCGGACAAGGCGTCCAATGAATTCCGCCACAGGCAGTTCCTCAACTTTCCATTCGCCATCCCGTTTATCCTGATAACTAAAGCAAACAGATTCCCCGTCATACATGATGATGCGATGAAGAGCGATAGGTCCCCGTTTCATGTAACGGCCAATATAGCCCAGTAACCCTTTTACACGTGTTTGACTCCTCTTAGGCGCATGGATATAGAACCCATCCGGGTTATTCTTATACGCGGCTTGTAGTAGTGGTTGGACTTGCTTTTTAGCGCGCTCTGACAAGACTCTTCGGATTAATTTCAAGACAACAGTCTGCCACTGTTTTCTTAGTTTGATGTAAGGGATATAGTCATATTGTTTCCATTTTCCATCCTTCGTCACCCCGCCCATTGTCACAAGCATATGGATATGGGGGTTAAATTCCAGTTTAGATCCAAAAGTATGAAGCGCTGAAACAATACCTGGTGTAACACCTAATGATTGAAACCATTCATTCAAAAGCCGTCCGGCTTCGTTCATTAACCCTTTTAGCAGTTCTTTTCGGTACCGGCTGGTGAAAATGGGCCGCAGGCCTTCATCAATCGTTAAAATCACATGGCGGTGAATACTACGGTACATGTCATGTGATTGTATGTCTGCCCACTTTTGGGCTTCGACTACTGCACAAGTGGGACAGAACTTCCCTTTACACCGTATCGGAACATGCTTGACATTGGGACAAGCCTCGCACTTGTATACACGGAATCCGTTAGACACATCCCCACAATGCAGAAACTTCTCAACCTCTTTTCTTATGACTGATCGAACCTTACCCTTGTTAATTTCTAGAAAATTTTCCCAATTGTTATTGTCTAGAAATATGGCTTTAAGTTTATTCATTTCTATGCGAATTCTTTTCTTTACCATATGTTTATAATACCCTTACAATCCCTCTCTTTTCAAATCAACTGATTGTCACTTGCGATTGAGGTGATGGGCTTTCTAAAAGGTAAAACTTTATACTTCCCTATACTATAAAAAAGCCAATCATACAGACAAGATGTCTGCATGATTGACCTGTTTGTTATTTAGCGTATTCTACTGCTCTTGTTTCGCGTATAACCGTTACTTTGATGTGTCCGGGATAGTCCATGTCATCTTCTATTTGTTTACGTACATCTCTGGCAAGTTTAGACGTCATGCTGTCATCAAGCTCGTCCGGCTTAACGATAATACGCACTTCACGTCCAGCCTGAATAGCGAAACTTTCTTTAACACCCTTATGGCTGTTAGAAATGCGTTCAAGGTTTTCAAGTCTCTGCAGGTAATGCTCCAGGGACTCACTTCTTGCTCCAGGTCTTGCCGCAGATATAGCATCTGCCGCTTCGACTAAGACTGAGATGACAGAAGTAGCTTCGACATCTCCATGGTGGGAAGCAATCGCATTTATTACCGTATCATTTTCCTGATACTTCATCGCGATTTGAGCTCCGATTTCCACATGCGATCCCTCTACTTCACTGTCGAGTGCTTTTCCAATATCATGGAGAAGCCCGGCACGTTTAGCCAGCTGGATGTCTTCACCTAGTTCAGCGGCCATAACCCCAGCAAGTTTCGCAACTTCAATAGAATGGTTCAACACGTTTTGACCATAACTTGTTCTAAAATGCAGACGTCCGACGATTTTCATCAGATCAGGATGAATTGAATGAATGCCTAGATCGAACATGGCTTCTTCTCCGATTTCTCTGATTCTTTCGTCCATTTCCTTACGGGATTTCTCCACAGCTTCTTCGATTCTACCAGGATGAATACGTCCGTCAGAAATCAGTTTTTCAAGTGCCATTTTAGCCGTTTCTCTTCTGATTGGGTCATATCCACTTAAGACGACTGCTTCAGGCGTATCGTCAATAATCAGATCCATTCCTGTCAGACTCTCAAGTGTTCTGATGTTACGTCCCTCGCGGCCAATGATGCGGCCTTTCATGTCATCATTTGGCAGACTGACCACACTTACAGTTGATTCTGTCACGCGATCAGCTGCACACCGCTGGATAGCTTGTGTGACTAACGCTTTGGCTTTTCTGTCTGCTTCCACTTTAGCTTTATCCTCATACTGCTTGACCATGATAGCCATTTCACGAGACAAATCGTCTTCCGTCTGTTTCAGTATAATAGATTTGGCTTCTTCTTCTGACAAAGCTGCAATCGTATGAAGTTTGTTCTGCTGTTCCTCAAGCAGTTCTTTAGCTGCCTGTTCCAGCTCTTCAACTTTTTTCTGACGTGCAGAAAGTTTATCCTCTCTGCTCTGCAGTAAACTTTCCCTTTTTTCCAAAGTACTTTCTTTTCGCCCTAGGTTATCTTCTCTTTGAGATAGTCGATTTTCCTGGCGAGATACTTCAGATCGACGTTCCTTCAGCTCCCACTCTGCCTCTGTTCGATAAGAATGGATTTCTTCCTTTGCCTCCAGCAACGCTTCTTTTTTCAAAGTTTCAGCTTCTTTATTTGCTTCTTCAACAATGTCTTCAGCTGTTTGTTTAGAATTAGCTAATCTTTTCTCAAAACTCTGTTTTGTAAAATAAGATCCTACAACTACACCAATAATCAAAGCAACGATGATAGCGAAGGCTGTTAAAAGTATGTCCATCTAATCACCTCCGTATCAATATTTTGTTTTCATGTATAAAATAATCAGATATCAATTAAAATATCCTATAAAGGTTATTGTACACAATTAGTTCTGCTTCATTTTTTTATAAAATAGAAACATACTAGTTTAATTTTATAGGTCTTTACATCTTCTGTCAACTAGCATTTAAGGGAGTTGACACAGTGAAAATAAAAAACAACACCCTCCTATTAAGAGGATGCTGAGTCAAATTAATCTAGATCGAGTGTTTCAGGATCCGCACTTTCAATAATTTCTGTATCTTCTTCGTCACCGATGCCATAAGCAGTACGAACTTTCTTCTCAAGTTCTGCACGCATCTCAGGATGGTCGACCAGATACTGTTTTGCGTTTTCTCTTCCTTGACCGATTCTTTCATCACCATATGAGTACCATGCGCCTGCTTTAGTAATAATATCTGCGTCTGATCCCATATCTACGATTTCTCCGACTTGTGAGATTCCTTCGCCATACATGATGTCGACCATAGCCACTTTGAATGGTGGAGCAACTTTGTTTTTGACAATCTTGATTTTAGTACGGTTACCTGTCATGTCCTGTCCGGATTTAATTGATTCTCCTCTCCTGACTTCCAGTCTCACAGAAGAATAGAATTTCAAAGCACGTCCTCCAGGCGTTGTTTCAGGGTTACCGAACATGACCCCGACTTTTTCACGAATCTGGTTGATGAATAGAGCAATCGTCTTCGTCTTGTTGATCGATCCGGATAATTTACGAAGAGCTTGAGACATCAGTCGTGCTTGAAGTCCAATGTGTGAGTCTCCCATTTCTCCATCAATCTCAGCTCTTGGGACCAGCGCAGCAACAGAGTCGATGACGACCATATCAACCGCACCACTTGAAACTAAAGCATCCGCAATTTCAAGTGCCTGTTCACCCGTGTCCGGCTGAGATAAAAGCAGTTCATCAATGTCTACTCCAAGTGCTCTTGCATACTTAGGATCAAGTGCGTGCTCCGCATCGATAAAGGCAGCAATTCCGCCGTTAGCCTGTACTGAAGCTATCGCGTGCAGGGCTACGGTTGTTTTACCGGAACTTTCAGGACCGTAGACTTCAATAATACGTCCTCTAGGGTATCCACCTATACCTAATGCAACATCCAGTGAAAGTGAGCCACTCGGTACTGTCTTGACCTGAGTGTCCACTTTTTCACCCATTTTCATAATTGACCCTTTACCATAACTTTTTTCAATTTTCTTCATTGCTGTTTCTAATGCTTTTGCGCGATCATCCGCCATTTAATTTCCTCCTGTATCCGTTCACTTGTCTTCTTAAATATAAAAATAACTATCTAATCTCTATGTCTATTTTAGACTGATGCATCAGAAAAATCAAGCTTTTTTCGAACATTCATTCGGTTTATTTTTTGTCTTCACCATAAAAAATAGTCTTCTCTATGGGTATGTCTTTAAGGACCCGTCTAACGAGTTCCAGGGCATTTTGAACAGCCAGTCGCCTGTTCCTATTCCGTTTGTATCCAAATTGGAAATGCTTTGAAAACGACCGTTTGTCTTTAAACGCAATCCCAATATAGACTGAACCTGGTATCTGATCTTCAAGTGAACTTGGGCCCGCCACACCAGTCAGACCGACCCCGATATCAGCATCGAACATAGCTCTGGATTTTTCAGCCATCTCAATTGCACATTCCGGGCTGACGACTCCATATTTTTTGATTGTTTCCTTAGTCACCTTAAGAACTTTATTCTTTTTATCCTCGCTGTAAGTTACTACCCCCCCTTCCAGAATCGAGCCAGCAGATAGATCACTTGTCAGTTCACTGAGAAAAGCACCTCCAGTAAGACTTTCTGCTGCTGTAATAGTCAAACTTCGCTCGATCAGCATATCTTTGATAACATCGGCCAGTCGCTTGTCGCCATAACCAAAGAAATAATCGGATAATATCTCCATAATATCCTTTTCTATCTCGTCTATGACTTCATTTCCCTGTTCCTCATTTTCAGCTTTTGCTGTAATTCTGACAGTTATTTCTCCGTCATTTGCATAAACAGCAACTGTGGGATTAGACTGATTTACTACGATATCCTGAATCTTTTCTGCCAGTTGTGCTTCTGTCAGCCCGAAAAATCGCATCACTCTGGAAACGAGCACCTGTTCATCGAGGATGTGCTTAACTATCTCTTCTTTCAAATAATTTTCAACCATCAGCTCCAGTTCGTCAGGTGGTCCCGGCAGGAGTGCGTAATGTCGATTGTTCTGGGTCAGCATCATGCCTACTGCCAATCCTGTATCATTAGTCAGTGGTATCGAATCTGTAAGAATCAGAGCCTGGAGCTGATTGTTTTCAGGCATATTGAAATCAGAATTTTTATGGTAGGTAATGATCTTATCTTCGGTCTCCTCGTGTAGTATAAGGTCGACACCTAAATGGCTGGCCAGTGTTTTTTTCGTAATATCATCTTCCGTAGGTCCAAGCCCACCGGATAAAACAATCAGATCGACTCTCTTTTCAGCCTGCTTGATTGCTTCGACCAGTCTATCAGGGTTATCTCCTACAGTTACATGATGGTACACTTCGACACCTAAAGCTGCCAGCTCTCGTGACAGGAATGCCGCATTGGTATTTACTACATGTCCAAGCAGCAGTTCCGTTCCTATCGAAATAATTTCGGCTTTCATAATGGCCTCCTATATATTAATATTTACCTTTTATTCTATTTATCACGAATATTTTAACATATGACAAAAATAAACCACTTCAAAATGAATTAAAAGACATACAGTGAGATCCTGTATGTCTTTTATTCGTCAGTATTAATCTGAAAAAGTTCCTGAGAACACATCTCTTGCCTCGTAAAAATAATTGACTCCTGAATATATCGTAAAGAAGAGACAGACATAGAGAAGGATTGTTCCTACAGAAACATTTAATCCACCAAAAGGATAATCATTGATCAAAAGAAAAATAATTGCGAACATTTGAGTGTTCGTTTTTATTTTCCCGGGCCAGGCAGCTGCCATGACTGTTCCGCCCTGTTCCACGAGAATCAGTCTTAGTCCTGTGACAGCCAATTCCCTAGATACGATAACTGCCACTACCCATGAAGGAGCCATGCCAAGTTCAACAAGAAGGATCAGCGCCGACATGACCAGCATCTTATCTGCCAGAGGATCAGCGAATTTACCAAAATTTGATACGATGTTCATTTTTCTAGCTAAATAACCATCCAGCCAGTCTGTAAAACTCGCAATAGAAAACACAATAGCTGCCACAAGCAGCTGGATATCAATATCTGAACCAAGTGCAGTAAGTGTGCCAAAATTCAGAGGAGCGAGAACCAGTATGATAAATATGGGAATCAGAAAAATTCTGAACAAGGTGATTTTATTAGGTAGATTCATTATTTCCTCCTGATGAAAAAGACCAGACTAACTAAAGACTGGTCTTAAATTTTTCTTTAGTTAGTTAAATGTGATGAACATTTCCTGTCTTACTGCTGTTGCTGATTCGGCAAAAGGTAATGATTCACCATTCAGCTCAATCGAAGTCGCAGATGCATTTCCTATAATTATAGAGACTTCAGACACAGTTCCATCAAATGAGACTTCAAGTGTTTCTCCTGGTTGAATCGTTCCTGAATCAGTTGAAGATCCATCTATAGTTATACTTACCCATGAAGCTGCTCCATCAGCAGACAAAATAAGCGTCTGGTTATCCGGATGAGTGCCAGATATTTCATAAGTCGTAGTTGAGGCCGTTCCATCTATTTCTTCAATGGACTGCTCTTCACTGTCATCATCAGTTTCTTCTTCAGCATCTTCTTCCTCATTGCCCGACTCATTGTCACCGGTGACTTGAGAATCTTCTTCCAGATCTTCCTCGGTATCTTCTTCCGCATCGTCATTGTTGTCGATTTCAACAACACCAGCGTCTTCATCACCCTGGATAAAGGAATCACTGTCACCATTTCCAGCACCACTGGTTACAGCTAAATATATTGCAAAGATAATAGCGATCACGAGCAATACGATGAGTATAGTAGGAAGACTATCCTGTACCGTGGCCATAAACCCAGTCCGTTTAGTCTTAGAACGTGTCTGGGTGTTCTGAACACTTTTTGAGTATGTCGTTTCACTTACTTGAGGAAGACTGTCCATGTGATTATTGATCAGTTCTTCCCCATTTAATCCAACTGAATCTGCGTATTGTTTAATAAAAGCACGCGCATAAAAATTGCCTGGTAATACATCAAGGTTGCCCTCTTCAACAGCAATCAGATAGCGTTTTTGTATCTTCGTAATCTGTTGCAGATCATCCAGCGTGTACCCTTTAGCTTGACGAGCTTCTTTTAATTTCTCTCCTATTTCGTTCAAACTATTTCACCTGCCTAGAGTATTTCATTTATTTATACGATTTAAAAGTCATTTCATTTAAAGTTGTCATTATACAATGTAGGAATAGAATGTGTTATATTTCATCCATCTTTAAAAGTATACCATATGTGACTTTACTCGTATAGTGAATAAACCATCTAAACAAGAAATCAATTTTAAGAATTTATTACATCTATTGTGCATACCAGTTGATGTATTATATATATACATAAAAAAGAATGTTATACAAAAAAGAACAGGCACAAAATCCTATCAAAGATCTTGTGCCTGGTTATTTACATTAATTTACAATTTACGTAATTCAGCAGCTTTATCAGTTTCTTCCCATGGGAGATCGATATCGGTTCTGCCGAAGTGGCCATAAGCAGCTGTCTGTTTGAATATTGGGCGTTTAAGATCCAGCATTCTAATGATACCGGCTGGTCTAAGATCAAAGAGTTCTCTAACAGCTTTGATCAATCGCTCGTTTGATATTTTTCCAGTCCCGAAAGTATCGATGGAAATTGATACAGGCTGTGAAACACCAATAGCGTAGGCTAGCTGAACCTCTACTTTATCTGCTAAATCTGCAGCTACAATGTTTTTAGCAATGTATCTGGCTACATAACTGGCTGAGCGGTCAACTTTAGTTCCATCTTTGCCAGAAAATGCTCCTCCACCATGACGAGCATATCCGCCATAGGTATCGACAATAATTTTTCTTCCTGTCAATCCTGCATCTCCTTGTGGCCCCCCCACTACGAAGCGCCCTGTCGGATTGATATAGTATTTCGTATCGTTATCCAACCACTTGGAAGGAATGACCTGAGTGACTACTTTCTCCATAATATCTTTTTCTAACTGACCTGCTGTGATATCAGGTCTATGTTGAGTGCTGATGACAACAGCATCTATTCGTCTTGGATTATCATTTTCATCATATTCTACAGTAACCTGAGCTTTTCCGTCCGGTCTGAGGTAATCCAAGTCTTTGTTCTTCCTGACTTTGGCAAGCTGGCGCGTTAGTTTATGGCTAAGCGAGATAGGCAATGGCATAAGCTCTGGCGTTTCTTTAGTTGCATAGCCAAACATCAGACCCTGGTCACCTGCACCTATTTTGTCTAGTTCATCCTGAGCTTCTGACTTGTACTCAATCGAGTCGTCTACACCTACTGCAATATCTGGTGACTGATCATCGATCGACACCACTACTGCACATGTATCTGCGTCAAATCCGTATTTTGCACGGGTATAGCCTATGTCTCTAATAGTATCACGTGCAATTTTCTGCATATCGACATAAGTTTCTGTACGTATTTCTCCTGCTATCAGAACGAGTCCTGTCGTAACTAATGTCTCACATGCAACTCTAGCTTCCGGATCTTTAGAAAGGATTGCATCTAAAATAGCATCACTGATCTGATCAGCAATTTTATCCGGATGACCTTCCGTTACAGATTCTGAAGTAAATAATCTTTTTTCCATTAAATATTCCCCCTAATTTGTTCGGTTACAAGGCTTCCGACCGGTTGTGGCCGTCCTATCGGGAATTCATTGTAAACCTTAATCATCTTACCACAAATTAGAAGTAAATACACGCCACAGTTTCACACTCGATATATGCACTAATATAACGCTACATCCTCTACTGGAATATGATATGATTAGTAAGAATTTAAAAAAGGAGTTGACTCTATGTCCACTTTGAACAATACTAAAAATTTGGAAGTCATCCTGTATCTGCTTGCACCTGTTATCGGGCTATCCTATTCAATGATTTACGACTCGATCACTGTACTTCCACTTATAATGCTTTTTACATACTTGTATGGCCTGAAACGAGTAGAGAAGAATTCTCAATCTGCAAGACTCTCTAGATGGGGCACGTTTATCCTAGTGCTTATTCCTCTATCATATTTTTCTTTTATCTACTCACTTTTCTCTCTTGTCTTATTGTCCTCGACCGCCTTGCTGTTATGGTTGAAACCTCAATTTCAAACATATAATTTAGTACCCGTGTTTAATGTAATCAAATTGTTTTTACTGATTGTCATCATGAACGCTTTTGCATTTTATAGTCAGACACTTTTTATAACCGCGCGTCTGATTCTATTTTTAATTATCCTCTGCGTGCTGCTCTCACTGGTTTATATTAAGAATCGAGTAGGAGATAAATGATTAATTCATTTATCGTCCTCTCACACCACCGTACGTACGGTTCCGTATACGGCGGTTCAATATCTTAAGTAAGCAGACTCTGCCAGGTCCCGTAGTGAAACTACGTTCCACCGGTAGAGTCTTTTCGTTGTAAGCACCCAATGAACTTCAGGTGTTTTTGACAGTCTCCAGTATTTCTTTCTGGAGTAACCAATGCGTTTAGCACTGTCCATATCTAGACCTAAACGCATTAATCTGCTAATCTTAGTACGTGGATTTTTCCATCTTTTTAAAATGAGTTGCCTGATACGGTGATGGAGCCATTGCTCCACTTT
>NZ_FNFK01000116.1 GCF_900101165.1 Alkalibacterium thalassium
CACTCTGCTTGCAGAGTGTGGATGAGTGGCGAACGGGTGAGTAACACGTGGGGAACCTGCCCATAAGAGGGGGATAACATCCGGAAACGGGTGCTAATACCGCATAGGTGATCATAGCGCATGCTTAGATCATTAAAGATGGCTTCGGCTATCGCTTATGGATGGCCCCGCGGCGTATTAGCTAGTTGGTGAGGTAATGGCTCACCAAGGCTGTGATACGTAGCCGACCTGAGAGGGTGATCGGCCACACTGGAACTGAGACACGGTCCAGACTCCTACGGGAGGCAGCAGTAGGGAATCTTCCACAATGGGCGAAAGCCTGATGGAGCAATACCGCGTGAGTGAAGAAGGTCTTCGGATCGTAAAGCTCTGTTGTTAGAGAAGAACAAGAGGTGTAGTAACTGGCACCTCCTTGACGGTATCTAACCAGAAAGTCACGGCTAACTACGTGCCAGCAGCCGCGGTAATACGTAGGTGACAAGCGTTGTCCGGATTTATTGGGCGTAAAGCGAGCGCAGGCGGTCTTTTAAGTCTGATGTGAAAGCCCACGGCTCAACCGTGGAGGGTCATTGGAAACTGGAAGACTTGAATGCAGAAGAGGAAAGTGGAATTCCATGTGTAGCGGTGAAATGCGTAGATATATGGAGGAACACCAGTGGCGAAGGCGACTTTCTGGTCTGTAATTGACGCTGAGGCTCGAAAGCGTGGGGAGCGAACAGGATTAGATACCCTGGTAGTCCACGCCGTAAACGATGAGTGCTAAGTGTTGGAGGGTTTCCGCCCTTCAGTGCTGGAGCTAACGCATTAAGCACTCCGCCTGGGGAGTACGGCCGCAAGGCTGAAACTCAAAGGAATTGACGGGGACCCGCACAAGCGGTGGAGCATGTGGTTTAATTCGAAGCAACGCGAAGAACCTTACCAGATCTTGACATCCTCTGACCACCCAAGAGATTGGGCTTTCCCTTCGGGGACAGAGTGACAGGTGGTGCATGGTTGTCGTCAGCTCGTGTCGTGAGATGTTGGGTTAAGTCCCGTAACGAGCGCAACCCTTATTGTTAGTTGCCAGCATTCAGTTGGGCACTCTAGCGAGACTGCCGGTGATAAACCGGAGGAAGGCGGGGATGACGTCAAATCATCATGCCCCTTATGATCTGGGCTACACACGTGCTACAATGGATGGTACAACGAGTCGCGAGACCGCGAGGTTTAGCTAATCTCCTAAAGCCATTCTCAGTTCGGATTGCAGGCTGCAACTCGCCTGCATGAAGCCGGAATCGCTAGTAATCGCGGATCAGAACGCCGCGGTGAATACGTTCCCGGGTCTTGTACACACCGCCCGTCACACCACGAGAGTTTGGAACACCCGAAGTCGGTCGAGTAACCCTTTTAGGGAGCTAGCCGCCGAAGGTGGGCTGGATGATTGGGGTGAAGTCGTAACAAGGTAGCCGTATCGGAAGGTGCGGCTGGATCACCTCCTTTCTAAGGATAGTGCCAT
>NZ_FNFK01000016.1 GCF_900101165.1 Alkalibacterium thalassium
GGCTACCGGGGGCATCGGGATAGAGTAGGAGCTCTGAATATCGCCCAAACAACCTAACTCATATGGTCACAGTATGAGTGCCCATGGAGCTATAGGCTCTGCCATGGGAGGGGTGATGGCACACCCTTAAACTTAAGGCTTGAACAAAACAGAAATGGCCTGCGTTCGACAAAGCACTTAAGAATCCCACTGCTTTAGCTGTGGGAGTGTCAATTATAAGACTGGGATTCTTTTTCAAAAAAAGAATCGACTTATCCTGTAACAGAATGAGTCTAGTAATGGTAAACTGTAGGTACATTGACCACCAATCAGGAAAGAAGGCATATATCATGACTCAAGTTAAACTGACGACGCTTACTAAAAAAGGCGGCTGCGGATGTAAGATCGGACCGAGTGAACTGCGCGAGGTTTTGCATACCCTGCCGGAAACAAAAAAAGATCCGAATCTTCTGGTCGGACTGGATACAGGAGATGACGCCGGGGTGTACAAACTGACGGATGACCTGGCCATCGTTCAGACGCTGGATTTCTTCACACCAATCGTGGATGACCCGTATGATTTTGGTCAGGTCGCAGCGGCCAATGCACTGAGTGACGTCTATGCAATGGGCGGTACACCGATCACTGCTTTGAATATCGTTGCCTTCCCTATCTTCAATCTGGATAAATCGATTCTGACAGAGATTCTTAGAGGGGCCAGCGATAAGGTTCAGGAAGCCGGTTGTAATCTCGTAGGAGGCCATTCCATCGATGATCAGGAACCGAAATTCGGGCTGTCGGTAACTGGGACGATCCATCCCGACGACATCCGGACCAATGCCGGAGCAAAACTGGGAGACAAGCTGATCCTGACTAAGCCCATCGGTGTAGGTATTTCCACTACGGCGCTTAAGCGGGGACTCTTAACTTATGACGAGATTCGTCGAGTGACGGCTGTGATGGCTACTCTGAATAAAGACGCGGCTGAAGTGATGAATGCTTATGATGTACACGCCTGTACGGATGTGACCGGCTTCGGACTTCTTGGACATCTATCAGAAATGGCTGCAGAGAGTCATCAGGCGCTGATGATTATGAAAGACGATGTGCCGGTGCTGTCCCGTGTGCGTGATCTAGCTGAAGAAGGTGTCATTCCAGGAGGATCCAAGAACAACTTCAATCATGTGAAAGCGGTCGTTCACTTTGACGAACGGCTAGATTCGATCGACCAAATCATTCTAGCTGATGCTGTCACGTCAGGTGGCCTGCTGATGTCCGTCAATCCGGATGAGGCAGCGGCCATGATAGACGCCTTACAGAATAAAGGCATCGACGCACGCATAATCGGTGAAGTCACAGATGGACAAGAAGGACATATTTATGTCAGATAAGAAAGGACTCTTCTATGTTTAAAGATATTTCACCCTCGGACCTGTTTGAACTCAAAGAAGCCGGACACGTCGTCGTAGATGTCCGTGCGCCTAAGGAATTCAAGGAAGCAACGATCCCAGGAGCGATCAATATTCCTCTGTTTTCAGACGAGGAACGTGCTCAAGTCGGAACGACATACAAGCATCAGGGGCAGGAGGCAGCGAAGGAGCTCGGACTGGAGATCTTTTCGAAGAAGCTGCCGGACTTTATCAGACAGTTCAAGGAGCTGAAGTCTCCGGTCACTGTCTTCTGCTGGCGCGGGGGGATGCGCAGCACAACTGCCGCTACAGTAACTGATTTGATGAATATCAAAGTCAATCGACTGACCGGCGGAATCCGAGCGTATAGAAACTGGATGAAAGAGCAGATCGACACGCTTCCCCTTCCTCCTTTTTATGTGCTGAACGGCCATACTGGAAATGGCAAGACTCATATCCTACGTCAGCTCAAACAGGAAAACTATCCTGTGATCGATTTCGAAGGCATGGCGCGTCACCGCGGATCCATTTTCGGTCAGATCGGTCTTGAACCCAGTAATCAGCGCATGTTCAATCTTCTTCTAGGTGAGGAACTCCTGCGGTACCAGCAGTCCCCCTATATCCTGGTAGAAGGCGAAAGTGCCCGTATCGGCAAAGTCATTATTCCAGAACGTATTTTTCAGCATAAAGAAATCAGCTCTCAGCTGGTCGTTGATCTGCCACTTGAAGAACGGGTCGCCATCATTCTTGACGACTATTCGCCTGATGCTTACCATAATGACTGTCTGCTGGCCTTTGAACGAATCAGACGCCGTATCCATACACCTGTATCAAAAGCGGTCGGCGAAGCCCTTGAAACAGGAGACTATCCGGAAGCAGTCAAGCTTCTTCTGACCTATTATTATGATCCGCATTACAACCGATCGATCACACGGTCTGATGCACCGGAAACATCTATCGAGGCTTCAACTCTCGAAGAAGCTGTTGATAAGGTTAGGACGCAACTCGACAGTCTGAATAAGATCAGACAGCAAAACTGATACGCAATGAATGCCCAGCCTGCTTTTATCCGGGTGTAGTCCACTATGTCAGCCTGTCTGACATCTGACTACTGGACTAGTTCATTGTGCTCAAAGGAGCGATTTCATGTTTACATTAGGCAGAAAGATTGATCCTCGAATCAAGACTAATCTGGCCATTGTCACCGGTACTTTTGCTGCCTTCATTGCCGGCTGGCTGTTAACTACCGAGCTGATTTCCGGATTTTACTTAGGCGGCACAGTGTTCGTGACTTGGGCCCTTTCCAGAGATGTGGATCCCGCCCACAGCTATTCAGCTTTCGTCGCTGTCTTCTTGACTCTGACGAATCTGCTTTACATCGAAACAATCGAAACCACTCAGATTCTGGTGCTGTTCTGGCTTATTCTCATTCTGCGGGCAGTAAACGGCATAACCGGTAAAACGTTGACGTTACTGGACATCCTTCTGGCTCTCGGATTTACTGTCTTTCTTTCATTTAATCAGGCGAACAGGCTCTACTTGTTCGTTTTCGTTCTCGCAATGGCTGGTCTCTACAGAATTGGAGAACGCCAGAAAGCAGTTCTAGCAGCCGGTATCCTCGCCTTCGCACTAGCTATCGTCCAATTGCTGTTTATGCATCGGCTCACACTCGCGGCATTCGATGGGCAGGATCCGGTGACTCTAATTCTGATCGCGGTGACTGTTCTGTCGGCAGTTCTTTTCTGGTTTATTTCAAGACGTGAGTGTAAGGATGACCAGGGTAAACAGGCAGACCTCAGGCGAATTTTCACGGGGCAGGTCATCTACTGTGCAGCTGTTCTGCTTCTGGTCTTTTTCGAAGACTTATCTATAAACGATCATCTAATCCACCTATCAGTCCTCTTGGGAAGCGTGATCCACTATATGTGGTTAAGAATTAAAGAAGCCGGAGCCTGAGGGCAAACCTCAATCAATTACACTGCATGCAAAAATAAAGAGCTGTACAAGAACCACCAACCTTGGTCTTCTAGTACAGCTCTTTATTTATACGATCTACTGCTGCGTGATAAACGTATTGATTCTCCCGTTTACCTATTGCAATGACTTGTATGATTTCCAGTCCTTCTTCGGATTCTCTAAATACAATCCTTAATCCAGCTTTCTTATGCTTCAGCTTTCTGCATCCCGTCATCTCCCCTTTTAAGGGTTGCCCAACCTCCATGCCATAGGACTGAAGCTTAGCTATGGATTTTCTCAACAGTATTTTTTGTGACCTGTTCAAAGATCGGAAGTCCTTCTTTGCCTCTTCGATAAACACAACGTCATAACTCATTAGTCCCACCCATTGTCGTCAGGGTCGTATTCGGCTTCAGCCAGTTCTTTACCCATAACAGCTTCCAGAGAAAAAGTTCTCACATCCTTTTGAGCATCCTGTGCCTTCAATCTTCGGGAAACCTCGTAATCCAGCAGTTCTTCTTCCAGATCATCGATTTTTTGAATAAGCGCCTCATAGTGCTGCTGGGTAAGCATAACACCGGCAACATTATCACGATTTAAGATATAGACCCCCTCATTTAATTCTTCAGCTTTCTTGAAGATATCCATCGGACTCTTCTTCACATCAGATATCGATCCTTTTGGAATATTTCCTATCAGTTCAAACGCCATACTTTTTGCCTCCTTCTTTTACTAGGATTATATCATTTAGACTTTTAAAAGTTTTTAAAAAAACTCTCGAACGTCCTGTTAATTGCTTATAATTCTATCAGAATTTTTCCTTTGTAAAATGTAATGAGACCCTGCAATATTGAGTGCTTAATGATACACTGTAACCAAAAGGAGGACACCATCATGTCAATCCCTCTATACGAACCATTGAATACACTGAAGAAAGTTGACGATAACATCTGGATCGTGGACGCCGGACTTATCAAGATGAGCGTATCCGTACTTAAGGTCCCTTTCTCCACACGCATGACCATTGTAAAATTGAATGACAGCACGCTATGGATCCATTCGCCAGTTGCCCCTGATGAAGGGCTGTTTAAAGAAATCGATGCACTGGGAAAAGTCGGACATCTCGTTTCGCCGAACAAGATCCATTATGCCTACATTGCGGACTGGAAAGCCCGCTATCCGGAAGCTAAGACCTGGGCAAGTCCCGGGGTCGATGATCGGGCAGCATCGCAGAATATTCCTGTAGCGTTTGAGTATGCTCTGGAAGATTCCGCTCCATCTGACTGGTCTGCGGACATTGACCAGCTGATTTTCAAAGGCAGCCGGGCACTTGAGGAAGTCGTCTTTTTTCATAAAGAAAGCCGAACGCTGATTTTAACTGATCTCATCGAGAATTTTGAACCTGAACGCACTGAGAGCCTAATGTGGCGATCAGTCTATAAAGCAGCCGGCATCGCTCATCCAGACGGAAAAACGCCGATCGATATGCGGATGACTTTTGCCGGACAGAAGGATCAGGCCAGAGCGTCCTACAAGCGCATGCTTGAATGGCAGCCTGAGAAAGTCATTCTTGCTCACGGGAAATGGTACGAAGAAAACGGGACAGAGGAACTGAAACGCGCCTTCAGATGGCTGGACTAAGGTAATACCAGCGAAAAAACGGATTAATGGTCGTGAATAACCTGACCTTAATCCGTTTTTTAATGACGGTGACAATGGATCATATATCGTCTTCCACTCCAGTGGAGAAGTAGAAGCACATACTGAATCAGAAGATAGTACTTTGGTCATTCATTTGACTGAAACTGAAACAGATGGGGTGATAATTAATCAGTTTACCTACTACTTAACGACGGGTGAAGAACACGATACTATTCAAGTAAGAGTCAACGATGAACGATTCCTTTTGACCTGAGGGTAGCAATGTAACAGGTTAGGAGACCTCTGTTCTAATAATGCTATAGACCGGAATGTTTTAAAGCATTACTAAGTCTGACATTAAAATATTACAGCCTTAATCCCACTAAAACCCTTTCAGTAACTATTTGACTAAAATTAACAAAGGATTATATTTTTTGCTTGTATTCTCATTTTTTTCTCTTTATTATTTAACCTAATCACTTATCAGACAGTAATTTCTCTTTAAGGAAGGACAAACTCATGACTAGACAATCTTACTCAAGTTTAATTATCATTATTAGATTCAGGGCTTAACACTGTATTTTTCTTACAGCTGTTCAAGTCCTATTCATGGTTGTTTATGAATGGGACTTAGGCCTCCCATTCTTTGTTTATAGAATGGGAGGCCTTTTTCTATTCCAGTTGGCTGTTTGACAATTTTTTCAGGAAGGAGAATCTACCCGTGTCGACCGTTCGTTAATTTATTATCTACTTAGAAAAGGGGAATGATTTCATGCAAGTCTTTAAAAAGTTTAATCACACGTTTACTCAGTACTTATCTTTCATTGTTGTAGGTGTAGCTATTATCTCTCTCGCTCTGCCCTCTAGTTTCTTATGGGCAGCAGGGTACTTAACAAATATTCTGCAGTTTATCATGTTTACTATGGGACTGACGATGAAACCAGCTGACTTCAGTGAAGTAATGAAGAAACCATGGCAAGTCTTCATCGTTGTTTTGGCACAATACTTGTTCATGCCTCTTTCAGCCTTTGTGTTATCACAACTTTTCCAATTACCCTCCGAAGTGGCGCTTGGTCTGATCTTGGTTGGTTGTGTCCCTGGCGGAACATCTTCCAATGTCATCGCTTATTTGGCTAACGGAGACCTTCCTTTATCAATAAGTGCAACATCTGTTTCGACACTGATTGCACCTTTCTTGACACCTGTCATGTTGTCTTTGTATGGTGGCGCATATCTAAACGTAGATTTCTGGACGATGTTCTTATCTATCGTGCAAGTTGTTTTGGTCCCTGTCGTAACCGGCTTGCTGATTAGCCTATTTTTAGGAAATAAAACTCAAAAAGCAGAAACTGTCCTACCTACACTGTCATCTCTTGCAGTCCTTCTAGTTTTAGGGGCAACAGTTGCGGTGAACCAATCCAACTTATTAAGTACAGGTCCAGTTATTTTCCTAGTCGTCTGGTTACACAATATGAGCGGATACGGCATTAGTTATCTGGTCTGCGGCTTATTGAAACGCGGAAAAGCTACTACCCGATCTATTGCTATCGAAGTAGGCATACAGAATACTGGTCTGGCCGCAAGCTTAGGGTTGGCGCACTTTAGCCCAGTGACTGCATTAGCCGCAGCTGCAGGAGCTATTGTTCATACTCTTTTTGGAACGATCTATGCCAGCCTATGCAGACGTAAAGACAGTAAAGAACTTAATGTATCTAAAGCTTCAGCCGGCGAACCCGTTCAGGCCTGACGAATCACATATACAATTCATTTTCGAACGGACACACTTTATAGAAAGTAGGAGATAATATGAAACTCAGCCAAACAGTTAGAAGCGGACCAGACCAGTATATTTGCGAGGCACATGCCCTGT
This sequence comes from Alkalibacterium thalassium, assembly GCF_900101165.1. Classification (GTDB taxonomy): domain Bacteria; phylum Bacillota; class Bacilli; order Lactobacillales; family Carnobacteriaceae_A; genus Alkalibacterium; species Alkalibacterium indicireducens. The sequence goes on from NZ_FNFK01000016.1 coordinate 6,856, forward strand.
CGTATTTAGACCAGAAACTCGAAAGATTCGATTCCCCGGTTGTCATTACCGGTAAAAAGTCTTATGATGCCTTTCTCAAACACTATAACGGTGAGTCGTCGTTTGAGGTCCTGAGATATGATGGCTCTGCATCCAACGAAGATATGAAGCGACTAGCCAGTCTGGCCCCTCATGCAGATTGTGTCATAGGTATCGGTGGGGGCCGCGTTCTAGATACAGCAAAAGGCACTGCTGATCTGCTTGGCAAAGCATCGATCATGATTCCTACTGTTCTGGGTACTTGTGCTGCTTATACTCCTTTATCAGCTGTATATCATCCGGATCATACGTTCAAAGCCGTCGATTATTATACACAATCAGCCTTTCTCTGTCTGATGGATCTCTCTCTTTTGGTCGAATCACCAAAAGAATATTTGAAGGGAGGAATCGGAGATACGCTGGCTAAGTGGTATGAGGCTGAAGGCATTACAAGCAATATGACTGGTGACCTGCCTGCAATGGTTTCAGTAGGCCTCCAGACAGCAAAAGTTACGAGAGAAGTTCTCCTTAAAGATAGTCAAGAAGCTCTAGAAAGCATGGACCGTGGAGAGATAACTCCTGCTTTTACCCGCGTTGTCGAAGCTGTTGTTGCTATCGCTGGTACGGTCGGAGGCTTTGCCGGGGAATATGGACGAATGGCAGGAGCTCATGCTGTTCACAACGGTATGTCGCTTGTTCGTGAAACACATGTGTATGAACATGGAGTAAAAGTGGCTTACGGGATACTCGTTCAACTGGCTGCCGCTGGTAATCTAGACGAGGTTAACAACCTCCAATCCTTCTATGAAGAGAACGGGTTCCCTCATACCCTGTCAGCGTTCGGTGTTCATGAAGACTTAGAAGAAAAAATGTGGCAGATTGCCTGTTTTGCTGCATCAGATAAGGAAACTTTTACTCTGGCGGTCCCAGATGCTACACCTCATACCGTCTATGAGTCGATGAAGACACTGGAATCTATGTCTCGCATGCCTCTATTGACTAAGTAAGTGATTTAGATTGCACGCTTTCGTTTACCTAGCTGAACACAACAAAGGTTCTGACACGATAAAAGCAGTAAAAAACCGTCTACTGTAGATGGTTTTTTACTGCTTTTATTTAAATAAGTAATGAATCATAATTCCATTAAAAAAGCCGCTGAATCAAAGCTGATTTCTCCTTGACCCCACGGCATATCTAATTTGACACGTATTACTTAGAATTCAAATCGGAACTAATAACTTAAAAATATCGGCTGAAGAACATAGACGGCAAAGACGATGACAATAATTCCGACCATATTCATCCAGAATCCGGCTTTCATCATGTCTTCGATATCCAGGATATTTGCACCAAACACTGCTGCATTCGGCGGTGTGGAGATTGGCAGCATAAATGCGCAGGATGATGCCAGAGCGACGACCGCCATGATCCCATAAGGTTCTACGCCTATTCCAGCAGCAAGCCCGACACTGATCGGCATCAACATATTGGATACCGCTGTGTTCGACATGATCTCAGTCATGAAGAGAACGGTGGCGGTTAGAATGATCAGAATCAATAGATAGTTGAAGCGGTCCAGGTTCGACAAGATGTCTCCGAACCAGACAGTAAGGCCGGATGACTCAAAAGCTGCGGCAAGTGACAAACCACCACCGAATAATAGAAGCAGTCCCCATGACAAGCCCTTCATATCAAACCAGTCCAGCAGCCTGCCACCCTTTGTATTAGGAATGACGAACAAGATAGTTGCTCCAAGCATCGAAATGGTCGTGTCTGACAGTTCAAAAGGTAGAAAGCCTCCAAAAATCCATAGCAGACCGGTCAGTGAAAAAATCGTCAGGACGAATTTTTCTTCAGTCGACATTGGTCCTAATTCCTTCAGCTGCTCTCTGGCAAATTCGGAAGAAATATTCCCTTCATCCGTCACTTTAAATTTGATTTTAGTAATATAAATGTATAGTGCGACTAGCAAAATCACTGTCACGATAATCCCAAACGTGAACCAGTCGGCGAAGGTGATTTCCTGGCCGAGCATATTAGAGGCAACTGCTACAAAGGTTGCATTCGGTACCGATCCGACAATTGTTGCTAGACCGCCGATCGATGCAGAATAAGCGACAGTCAGCAGCAGACCTTTGGCAAACTTCTGAAACGAGTCTTCTTTGAGAAACGCGTTATCTTTGATTTCCTTGATCAATGCCAGAGCGATCGGCAGCATCATCAAGGCCGTTGCGGCATTCGAAATCCACATCGACAGAAATGCCGTAGCTAGCCCGACACCCATGGTGATCCGACTGCTACTTGTACCCAGTAAAGCAATGATAGTCATTGCGATCCGCTTATGCAGGTTCCATTTCTCAATCCCTAAAGCAATTGTAAATCCACCCATATACATAAAGACGATGGGGTTTCCATATGCCATTGTTGCAGTGGCCTGATCTGTTCCTCCGGCTAAAGGCAGAAGGAAAATTGGAAGCAGTGACGTGGCCGGAATCGGCAAGGCTTCCGTAATCCACCAGGTTGCTACCCATGTGGTAACTGCCAGCACTGCTCTCGGACTGGCATCCAGTCCTGTCAGATCAGGTACAAAGTTAATGATCGCAAACAGGAGGGGCCCCAGACCCATCCCAATCTTTCTGAAGTCAATTCTCATGTTCAGCTCTCCCCTTAAATAATGTCTAAGCGGCATCCCCCAATGCCCTACTATATAATGCAAAACGTCCAACTTAATGCACGTAGTATTTAATCATAGCAGAATCTGAACTTCAGGAATAGCGAACACAAATTAAATCTTCATTATGGGTATCATGTTCAAAACATTCTAAAGTTTCAAATGTAAAAACTTTAGAATGTTTTGCCCCTTCTTCGTGTGACCTCTGTTATTTATTCTGGCTGAAGTTTAATAGGACACTACTCTCACCTTAGCAACTTATATTAGCTAAACAGAAAAAAGCAGATCAGCGAATATAATCTGACCTGCTTCATCATTAATTTATTTTTCTTCTGTGTCTTCTTTCACTCTCAACGGTTTTAAAGCACCGCTCCATGCATTGACCTGATCAAGCATGGCATGCACGTTGCTCAAGTGAAGTTCAGCTGGTTTAAATGTTGTAAAGTTTTCGAAGTCCGTAAACAGAGATAGGGTCGGGTGAACCCGAACATCAGCAATTTTCAATTCAGCCATGACGCCACGCAAGTGTTCTGATGCTCGTGCACCACCAGTCGATCCATAACTGACTATCCCTGCCGCTTTATCGTGCCATTCCTCTCTCAAGTGGTCTATCGCATTTTTCAGTACGCCAGAGAAGCTGTGATTGTATTCCTGAACGATAAAGACATAGCCATCCAGTTCACTAATTTTCTTCTGCCAAGCAGCGATTCCCGGCTCAGTTCCGTCGGTAGTTCCCAGAAACGGGAGCTGATAATCAAGAATATCTACGATCTCATAATTTGCATCGCCACGTTCATCTGCGATTTCTTTAACCCAGTTACCCACCTGTGGGCTGACTCGTCCTTCTCTTGTGCTACCTAAAATAATACCGATGTTTAGTTTTTCTGTCATGTTTTTTATCTCCTTTTCTATTCCGTAGTTAATTTTTAACGTAATTCCGAAAGAAGTCTCCCACTTCTAAACGTGCAGGTGCAAAGCACCAGTGAAAGTGGGGGAAGAATTTCAGTCAAGCGATAGCTTGAAGTGGTTAATCTGTCCTTTCTGTTGTATACTATATTCAGTAGTAATCAACAGAAAGGAAGTGAAAACAATGGAATTGGACAACAATAACCACTCAGTCTTCTCGATGCATTACCACCTTGTCTTAGTTACAAAGTATCGAAGAAAAGTCATCACGTCCTCTGTTTCGGATTATGCCAAAGATATGTTTCTAAGAATTAGTGCAAACTACAACATCGCTCTCATCGAATGGAATGAAGATAGAGACCACATTCATATCCTATTCAAAGCTCAGCCGAATACAGAATTGTCCAAATTCATCAATGCCTACAAAAGTGCCAGTTCTCGACTTATTAAAAAGAACTTTCCAGAAGTAAAGCAGAAATTATGGAAAGAAATATTTTGGTCGAGGAGTTTTTGCTTATTGACAACAGGCGGCGCTCCAATTGAAGTGATTAAAACATACATTGAAAATCAAGGCGAAGTGAGGTGACAACTATGTTGAAGGCCTACAAGTACAGATTATACCCCACCGAACAGCAAAAAGACTACTTCGCCAATTGCTTCGGCTGCGCCCGCTTCATCTACAACCAAATGCTCAGCGACAAAATCGACCACTACAAAGAAACGAAACAAATGCTCCGCAATACACCGGCTCAGTACAAAAAAGAGTTTCCATTTTTGAAAGAAGTGGATAGTCTAGCCTTGGCGAATGCCCAACAGAATCTGGAAAGAGCCTATAAAAACTTTTTCCGAGACAAGTCCGTCTGTTTCCCGAAGTTCAAATCCAAACACAAGTCAAAAGCGAGTTACACCACCAACAACCAAGGCGGAAATATTCGAATGGAAGACGGGAAAATCAAACTTCCAAAAATTGGTTTCGTGAAACTGAAGCAACACAGAAAGTTTGAAGGAGTCATCAAGTCGTGTACCATTTCCATGAACAAGTCGGGAACGTATTTCGTTTCTATTCTGGTGAAATCAGAAGAGGAGAAAATGGAATTCACCAAAAGGAAAATCGGGATTGATTTAGGAGTTTCCGATTTCGCTATCACCACCAACGATTTAGGTGAGGTAAAGAAACACGAAAACCCCAAACATCTGTATAAAGCAGAAAAGCGACTCAAGAAAGCCCAGCGTTCGTTGTCCCGCAAACAAAAATGTGGGAAGAACCGAAACAAAGCCCGTTTGCAAGTCGCCAAGGAACACGAAAAAGTTTCTAACCAGCGAAAAGACTTCTTGCACAAACTAACGAAGAAAATTACAGACGAAAACCAAGTCATCGTAATCGAAACGTTGTCGAGCAAGAACCTGATGAAGAACCATAAACTGGCAAAAAGCATTGGCGATGCCGGATGGTATGAGTTTGTCCGCCAGTTGGAATACAAGGCGGGACAAAAAGGCCGTACAATCATTAAAGCGGACAGGTTCTATCCATCTAGCCAGATGTGTTCTGCCTGCGGACACCGTGACGGCAAGAAACCCCTCCACATACGCCAGTGGGTGTGCCCACACTGTGAAGAATGCCTTGACCGAGACATCAATGCCAGTCAGAACCTTTTGGCTTTGGCCAAGTAAAAAATAACCAATGAGGCAGGGACTGCCTTTTGAGCCTTCCCATATCCGATTCCTCTGTCTGTATGAACTCTGTGCAGACAAGAATGGAGTTCGTAGGAAGCCCCCACTTCAAAATCCAAAGGATTTAAGTGGTGGGTAGTTCACTTTAATCTAATGGGGTCAAGTTGCTTTCAATTTCCTCGCGTCTGTCTTCCAAAAATGGCGGGAGAACGAGGCGCTCACCTAATTCATCACTGCTCTGATCCACTGTGAATCCCGGTTTATCTGTCGCAATTTCAAACAGGATACCGTTGGACTCCCTGAAATAGAGACTCTGGAAGTAATAGCGGTCAACCAGACCGGACGAGGCAAAATGGTTAGTTTTCGCCAATTCATCCCAATAGTTCAGCTCGGATTCTTCACTGACTCGAATGGCCAGATGGTGAATGCTTCCTCTACCAGGGCGTTCATCAGGCCCTTCTAAGTGTTTGACCAGAATTTCTCCATAACTGCCTCCCTTTCGGGTCTGGTAAAGCGTGTCAGTGTGTTCCTGATAAATGGGAGAATACCCCATCAGTTCAGTCAGTGTGTGGGCAAATTTTTCACTGTCTCGTACCGTTATTTCGATCGGTCCCATGCCTCGGATCTGATGCGCTTCAGGCACCTCTGACTGAGGGTAGCTTTGCCAGTGAGACATTTCTTCACCGTTCGCTACGAGTAAAACAAGCTGCAGGCCATCCGGATCTTCAAATTTAATGCCCTGACGTCTGGCATAAGTTGTGATACTGCCGTGGTAGACATCCAGCTCCTCAAAACGCGATTTCCAGTAATTCAGACTTTCTTCCGTCGGCACCATCAATCCAATACGAGTGATCGCATTCGTTCCCCTGTGCGTACGCCCGATATTCGGCATTTCAAAGAAAGTAAGGCCTGTTCCCGGACTCCCAGTCTTGTCTCCGTAAAATAAGTGATACATGGTCGGGTCGTCTTGATTGACGGTAACCTTTACCCGGCGCAGTCCGAGGATATTTTTGTAAAAATGATCGGTTTCTTTCGCATTCTTCACCAGCATGGAGATATGATGATGTCCTAAAATTGTTGACATGTGTCTTCCTCCTGTTAATCGTTACTTGATTAGTCGATTGATTGAGTAAAAAAATTGGGCACTGCTAGCTCAGTTCTTTTTCCGTATGTCGTTGGACTTTCGTCATTAATTTATACAACGTCTTCTGTTCTTCTCTGGACAAACAGTCCTCCATCAGCGACGTCTGAAACGCCAGCTGGTGTTCGAACACACTTTCCAGTTTCGCCTCGCCTTTATCAGTCAGGCTGATCCACTTTGTCTTCCATTCACTGGTCCGCTGGATGTAACCGTCCCGTTCCAGTCTACTCAGCATCCTTGAAATGCCACCGGCTGAAATCGTAATCTTGTCGGCCAGTTCACTTTGGGATAAAGGCTGATAAGTGCCGATCTGATTCAGTACATCGAACTGAGCGGCCGTGATGTCGAAGCGTTTCAGAAAGTCGTTGGACAGCAGTTCACTCTGATGCGTGAACCGCGTAATGCGAACCCAAATCAGTGACGCTAACGTATTTCGTCTCACCGGTATCATCCCTCTCTATGACATCAGTTTACATGTCAACTGATTAAAAAGCAAGCCTTTTTTCTTATTTTTTGTAAGTGACCTCATTAAAGACTCAGGCTGTACTATGTCGTACTTGCTAAATAAAAATCCGGTCGAGCCATAGCTATTTTACTCCTATAAAAAAGCTGCCGGAATCAGTTAAATCAACTAATACCGACAGGCTAGAGTTAAAAAATATTAAGATAACGTCTTCCTTGACGATAAAAATATGATCAGCTTCGCAGTCCCCGGCCTTTTTCAATCAGATACCAGTCGATAGAATATAAAACGATGATGAAAAGGATCAGAATCAGGACAGAGAAAACGATTGGTACATCGATGACACCTAGGAAGCCGAAGCGGAAGCCCGAAATCATGTAGACGATCGGGTTCACTCGGGAAACAGCCTGCCAGAACGGCGGAAGCATCGAAATCGCATAGAATACCCCACCCAGATAAGTCAGCGGCTGTAAGACGAATGTCGGAACAATCGACACATCATCAAAAGACTGTGCGAAGATTCCATTCAGAAGTCCAGCCAGTGAAAAGAGAATAGATGTCATCAGAAGTGTCAGAATGACTACACTCCAGGAGTAGACTTGCAGAGGCACGAAGAACAGAGAAATAATCGTGACAAGTGTGCCTACAAGAATGCTTCTTCCCAGCCCCCCTATAACAAATCCCCACATAATGATATGCGTCGGAACGGGTGCTATCAAAAGTTCTTCGATATTCTTCTGAAATTTCTGAGAAAAGAAGGACGACGAGACATTTGAATAGGAGCTCGTAATGACCGACATCATGATCAGTCCGGGAACGATGAACTCCATATAGGAGAAACCTTCCATTTCACCAATTCGTCCACCGATCAGATTTCCGAAAATAACGAAATACAAAGAAGTCGTGATGACTGGTGGAACCAAGGTCTGGACCCAAATTCTAAGGTAGCGGTTCGTCTCCTTGACCGCCAGACTTTTTAACGCTGTAAAATAAAGACTAAACATGTGCATCCTCCACTACGTGTTTTTCTTCCGTAATTTTCAGGAAGAGTTCTTCTAGACGATTCGATTTGTTTCTCATGGACAGAACTTTGATCCCCTGTTCGGTCAGCTGACTGAACACCTCGTTGATGCCCTGGTCCCGGGCAACTTCTACTGCCAATGTCGAATCTTCGATCATTTCAAAGTCGAAACCAGTAATGACCGGCTGCCTGTCTGATGAATCGAGATCCAGGATAAAGGTTTCAAACTGAAGCTTGGCCAAGAGAGATTTCATGCTCGTGTTTTCGATGAGCTCCCCTTTTTGAATGATTCCGATATTCCGGCAGAGCATTTCCGCTTCTTCCAGATAATGGGTGGTCAGGATAATAGTCGTGCCACTGGCATTCAACTCTTTCAGGAAAGTCCACATTTCACGGCGCAGCTCGATGTCCACACCGGCAGTCGGTTCATCCAAAATCAGCAGCTTCGGCTCATGCATCAAAGCACGGGCGATCATCAGACGACGCTTCATTCCACCCGACAGCATACGAGCCCGCACGTCTCTTTTTTCCCAGAGGTCAGACTGCTTCAGATACTTCTCACTTCGCTCAAGGGCCTCTTTACGAGAAACTCCATAATAGCCAGCCTGATTCACAACAATTTGCTGGACAGTTTCAAACGGATTGAAGTTGAATTCCTGTGGGACCAGCCCGATTTGTCTTTTGACCTGCATCAGCTGCGTATCCAGATCATAACCGAAGACTTTTACTTTTCCTGAAGTCTTATTCACTAAAGACGTAACGATACCGATCGTCGTAGATTTCCCGGCTCCATTCGGTCCAAGAAGGGCATAAAAATCTCCTTCTTCCACAGTCAGATCGATGCCGCGAAGAGCTTCCACGCCTCCTGCATAGACCTTCTTCAAGCCTTCTATTTCAAGTGCATATGTCATTGCTTAACGATCTCCTTGTCTATTGATTCTATAATGTAACCCGGCAGAACTTATAAAATCATACGTCACTGCATGATAAAAAAAGTCCAACTCGAACAGTTTAATGTAAACTGACGCAAAAAACCAGACCTTCGTCTTTACCGAAGGTCCAGTTCCGATTATCACATCATATATTATACGCTGTATCCTCTTTCTGTTCTACTCCAAGATCAGTGAAAATGCATAACTTGCTTCTCCCTGTTCCCACTCTGCCTGCACTTCGTAAACGACTTCCATATATTTGGCCTCCATTACTTAAGTGTCGACTATATTTACTCAATTTCTTTCTTAAAGAAAAACATATTATCCTCACGAAATGCTCCTACATTGAACAACCCAGGATAATCACAGATGTTTCGATTTAGTGGTCATTACCCATTCCTAATTTTATTAAGTTCTTCATACTTTACTTTAGATAATAATGGCTAGACAGTCATTAAGAACGGTTAATCGTATCAACTATTTTGTCTATTACATCCTGAGCTTAAGAGCACCTTTATATTTATACTTGAAAAAGATGTGTTGAAGTAAGTTTAGTTTACCGCTTCAATCGATTTTTTGCATTTTCTAATCTCATATATTTTCTCTGAGTGTAGCCGATGGATAAAGGTTCCCTTATTTCTAGTATCTTTTGCCAAATGCAAAAAAAAGAAGTCTCTTAAAGAGAACTTCCTTTTATATAAATCCTGTTGGGTTCTTCCTTCATATATTTGTCTTAAAAATGATACTTATATTATTAGGAAATCAAAACAAGTTTGGAACAAACCACTGTATCAAACCTACAAGCATCAATAAAATAATAATGATAGCTATCGCATATATAATTTTATGTGTTCTCTTCATAGCTAATCCCTTCTCCAAGCATTTCTCATCAATGATCCATTTTCGTTATATGCAATGTGCCCTCTTAGCGTTCCAATTTGTTGTGATAAACCTTTAATTGGTCCTATACTATAATGAAAACTAGCTTCCGCATTTGCTCTATTATTTGAAACATACGCATTTAAACTCGTTTGTCCAGTTTGAACCATTGGATTTAATCTTCTCTCTACTGTTGCAGAGCGGGATAGTATTCTATTTACTCTACTTCCAACTACTTCGTATCTCACAGATATTCTGTATCCTGTGACTGTAATACCCAATATAGTCATATTATAATCTCTGTACCTACTATATGTCCTAGTATTGCTCAGAAGCGAATAAGTATTAGTACCGGGCTCATTACTGTATTGCTCAACCCCTTCAACAATCTCCCAATTTTCATCATTCATATAAGTTTCTGGATCACTTATAATTTTTACAAATTCTTTTTGTTCTTCTTCACTTAACTCATTAAACTCTTTATAAACTTCAAGGTCATTTTCTAATAAGAAATCCTTGTAGTCTTCTATAGTTAAATTGTGTGCGATATTTTCTTCTGCGTATACATTACTTGTTCCAACCAATGAGCTTATTAGTAAAAGAGCAATTATCAGTAATAACCCAAATGTTTTTTTCTTCATTTCTCTAACCTCCACTATTTTTTTATCTCTACGGTTAAATTCACAGAGAAGTTATTAGTATTCTATGCCTCCTTTAAATCAACTATACTATTTTGTGTTTTTTTTAAAAGTAACGAGATGTTTCCCCCCTAGAAACACCCTGTTACTTTTGTTGAAACAAGGTCCAGTAAGTATAGATTAATATAGATACTAATACTGTTATATGCTACATTTAATTAAACTATATTTGTGAGGTGCCGGGATGCTTCTGTCCGAGAAAATCAAATACCTTAGAAAAACTAAAGGCTATTCTCAAAATGATATGGCAAAAGAACTGCTGATTGAGCGGCAGACCATATCAAGATGGGAAAATAATGTAACCAGACCTGATCCATACAATTTAGAATTAATTAGTGAATTGTTTGAAGTATCATATGACTGGCTTCTGAAAGAAGACTTTGGCATCGAAGATTTGGATAAGCAAACATTTGATGCCTCAAACCTTGATAAAGAAGTCACACAAAATAATAAGCACTCAACAGAACCTCACGATTCACCCGGTTTAAAGTCTTTATTTGATTCGTTTTGTATTCTATTTGTGACTAGCGCTTCAACGCAAAGGCGATTAGCCTATACTCTCTTCTTCATGACTTTTGCAACTGGTGTTCTCCAGCCGGCTACACTGTTATTTAGCATTCCTTTTTCTGTGATTTATATTTTAGCTACTCCTGGTACTTTACTTAAAAAAATTTGTCTGCTTATATTTATGCTTTGGGTGGGCTACTATCTATTCATTATTCTCCTGTTACTTTTGGGAATTGGTATGTGGTATTTATAGATGTATAATAATTACTTACTCCTTTAATTTTTAATTATATAATTTTAGAAAACAGACTATTTTCTAAATCATGATATCCATATCCTGTCTAAAAAAACTACACCTTATTCACCTACACGAACAGCTCAAGACTAGCCATATGGGCTAAACTTGAGCTGTTTCTATGTTTTCAATAGAACTGTGTATTAATATTCTCACTTACTTTACTGAATGCCCCTAATCTACTTTATTGCTGTATGTTTTTACTTAAATAGTTCAAATTAGGGATAATTACTGGCTTAGCTTCTACATCTCTGATATATTTATTCTAGCATTTAATTTTCCTGACTTACACTAAAAGGAGATAACTCGCTTATGTCATCGAAACATTTAAAAAGAGGACTGATTTATGTCCCTTATTGCCTTATCGGTTTCTTTGCGATCCCGTACGTCTTGAATCATTATGGTGTTTCGTACACTCTAACCACTGCAGTCCTACATATTCTCATTCTAATCCTGCTTGTCTATACACTCTATCAGTACCGGCAATTAGATGGTGTACATGAGATTAACCAGAAATACAAAGAAAGCCGTCAGAAACTTCTTCTTAGGGAAAATGAGCTTAATTCCTTATTTGATAATAACAACGCTTATTTATGGACCATCGACTTTGCGGAAAAAACATTCCTTCCCTCTCAAGGTTTTGAACAAGTTTACGGCTTTTCAAGAGACGAGTTTATGGAAAACTATGAACTATGGAAAGACCGTGTCATCCCGGAAGACCTGCATATTGCCGAAGAACATTATGCACGGTTAAAATCTGGTCTCCCTTCAAACCGGTCGTTCCGTTTCAGAAATGGAGACGAAGAAATCCGCTGGCTGGATGCATGGGGTAAACCGATCTTTAATGAAAAAAATAAAGTTACGCACCTGACCGGAGTAGCTTATGACATTACCGATCGGAAAGAATTGGAAGAAAAGCTGTATCACAATGCCACCCATGACTACCTGACCGGACTGCCAAACAGAAAGAAACTGCTGCAGCACATGGAAGATGAAATGACTAAGTGCTCTGAAAAAAAAGAGTCTCTGGCTGTTCTGTTTCTTGACTTGGACCATTTCAAGTTTGTTAATGACAGCTACGGGCATAATGTCGGTGATAAACTGCTTGTACAGATCGGTGAACGTCTTAACAGCTTTGTCGGAAAAAAAGGTATGGTCTTTCGGCATGGTGGTGACGAATTCATAGTAATCATGAGATACCAGTCTTATAAACAGTTTATCAATGTCGTCCGCGGTCTTATCCAAACGTTCAAGACCCCTTACGATCTGAACGTTGAGCACAGTACTATTTCAGCAAGTATAGGTGTGAGTATGTTTCCTAAAGACGATACAACAATCGAAGGCCTGATCGGCAAAGCTGACAGGGCTATGTACCGGGCTAAGGAACAAGGCAAGAACACCTATCGTTTTGCCAATCCGGAGCTTGAGGAAGCTGAAGTACGTAGAAACAATGTCGAGAAACATTTGAAGAAAGCCATGGAACTGAATGAGCTGGAAGTATATTATCAGCCAATAGTCAACATGAAAACTGGTCAAATCTTTGGAGTCGAAGCCTTGATTCACTGGGACAATCCTTACCTTGGCAAAGTTAAGCCTTCTGAATTCATCCCTCTGGCTGAACGACTGGGTATTATGGGTGAAATGGGGCTATGGGTAATTGATTCGGCTACGAAGCAGATGAAAGCCTGGCATGAAATGGGGCTTAATTTCAGATTATCAGTTAATGTTACAAATGCACAGTTCGAGGACCCTCTCTTTTCGAGAAAACTAAACACTACCTTGGGCAACAATCATTTCAAACCTGATATGTTGACCATTGACGTACCTGAGAGTGTACTGCAGAATACTGAAAAGGCGTCTAAGACAATTCGTCACTTAAGACATATGGGAATCGAAGTAGCCATAGACGACTTCGGAACGGGCTTTTCGTCACTGAGTGTTCTGAATGCAGTTCCTATTGATACTATAAAAATTGACGAAACATTTTTGAAAGATGTTCCGGAGAATAAGCATAACGGTCAGATCATCAACACGATAATTAGTTTAGGGCATACTTTAAATAGTAAAGTGGTTGCCAAAGGTGTTGAAACCACTAAACAAGTTACCTTCCTGAATGAGGCTGGCTGTCAATATGGTCAAGGATACAAGTACAGTCATCCCGAAAGTGCTGCTGAGATTGAAAAACTACTCCTGCAACAGAGTGTCTAACACACGATTGACAATACAAACAAAAAGGACCGGACTCAGCCTCTGAAGCTGAATCTGGTCCTTTTCTTCGCATTATTCTATGCTGGAAAATGATATGCTTATTCTGATTTTGCCTGTTTAACACTATCCGCAACAATTGAAGCGACGCCAGGCGTAAACACGTTTGGAATAATGTTATCTACTGACAGCTCGTCATCACTAATTACACTGGCAATCCCTTTAGCTGCCGCAATCTGCATATCGTCTGTGATGTTACTGGCCCGGGCATCCAAAGCGCCTCTGAAAATCCCTGGAAAAGCCAGAACATTATTGATTTGGTTAGGAAAATCGCTTCTTCCCGTTCCCACAATGAATGCTCCCCCGTCTTTGGCATCTTGAGGGTTGATTTCTGGTTCCGGATTCGCCATCGCAAAGATGATCGGTTTGTCGTTCATTGAACTAATCCATTCTTTTTTAAGAACATTCGGAGCGGATACACCAACAAAGATATCTGCATCTTTTAGTGCTTCCTGAAGATTTCCTTTGATATTGTCCTGGTTAGTCAATGATGCTATTTCCTCATGTCGTTCTTCAAGATTCGGATTATCTGAAGATACAATACCTTCTTTGTCTACCAATAGGATATGTTTTACTCCTGCAGTCAGTAGACGCTTGGAAATCGCGACACCTGCTGCTCCTCCACCGTTAACGACGACTTTAACTTCGTCAATTTTTTTGTCAGCTAATTTTAAAGCATTATATATCCCCGCCAGAACAACGATAGCTGTCCCGTGCTGATCATCATGGAATACCGGGATATCTAATGATTCTTTCAGTCTGCGTTCTATTTCAAAACATCTCGGTGCACTAATATCTTCTAAGTTGATGCCCCCAAAAGATGGAGCAATCGCTTTGACGTGAGCGATGATTTCTTCTACATCATTTGTGTCCAGAGAGATCGGCAAAACGTTTGAATAAGGCTGCTTTCCCTTCCATTACAGGAATAGCTGCTTCAGGACCGATATCACCCAGACCGAGTACGGCAGACCCATCAGTCACTACTGCCACTAAGTTACGTTTTGATGTGTAGGTATAAACGTCTTCTTTATTTTCAGCAATAGCTGAGCTCACAGCTGCAACGCCTGGTGTGTAAGCTATAGCCAAATCTTCCATGGACTCGATCTTAACTTTGGAAGTAACCTCAATCTTTCCACCTTTTTCTTTGCTCACTTGAAGTGCTTTTTCTTTTACGTCAGACATGTTAGTTCTCCTTTAACTCTTTAGTTTTATCACTTAACTTGTAAAATCAAGCTGCTCGATTAAACTTAACCCGTTAGATGATGGCACGCTACTCTCTTATATTTATTCAGTATGAAGTAACAATTGATCTAAATCCATTATTTTAATTTTCTTTTTCGGTAACTGTTTAATCAATCCAAGTTCTTCTAGAGTAGTAAACTTACGGCTGATTGTTTCTGGTGTGGTACCAAGATACGAGGCTAAATCCTTTTTGGACATCGGTAAGATAATCGTTGGACTATTGCCACTTCCCTTTTCAACATTCTCAGCTAAAAAGGATATAATGCGGGTTTCTACATTTTCAATCGCTACTTGTGTGGTTTGTTTTTCAGAATCCTTCAAACGCATCGTTACTTCTGACAGTATTTTTAATGAGATCTGCGGATATTTCACCAAATACTCTTGTAAATCCTCTCGTTTAATTAAACAAATGGATGTATTTTGTAGTGCTTCCGCATAGTTATCATGAATACTTCCAGGTTGGAAAATGGCGACTTCACCTGTAAAATCACCGGGATTTAAAATGCGAACAAGTTGTTCTTTTCCAGAATCCGATAAGCGGTAAATCCGAGCCTTACCTGAATTGATAATATATAAGGTATCATCTTTCTCACCTGCACGGAATAACATTTCCCCTTTTTGTAGATGAAGTGTCTTGGCAGATTCCGCAATCAAATCCATTTGTGAGTCTTCCAAATGGTTGAAAATGGGAACAATACGAATACATTCTGCATGTCCATGTTGGTGATGACAACATTGGTTTTGTTCCAAAATAACCTCTCCCTTTTATAAAAAGCCTAAGAGGGTATCCTAGGCTTCCTTTCTATTCACTCGATTAAGCAGGTTTTACCTTTGATTTGACAACAGGATATCCTAAGTCTTCAATTGCCTTTTCGATATCGTTAATAACGACTGCTTCTGAATCAAAATCTACTTTTACTTTACTAGCATTGAACATTACTTTCAAGCTATCTTGATTCACACCGTTTATTCCTTTCACCGCATTTTCAATCTTTTGGAGACAAGATGGGCAAGATAAGGTTTCTAATTGAATCGTTGCTTTTTGCATAAATCATTTCCCCCTTCATTTTTTAACGACCGTAAACCAATTTATTCTTTTGTTTTTGAGTTACTTTAAGCCTGATATGCTTTATCTACTTCTGATAACATCTCGAATGTGCCTGCATATGTTTCACATACATCTCCAGGAATGGCGTAGTTGTCTGTGATTTTTCGTAATTGAGCAAATTCAGCATCTAAGTCAGGTTTGTTCGTACCTGCGTCTTTTACTTTTCCACTAATTGTTTCAAACAATTCACGTACTTCATAGGCTTCTGGATGGTTCTTACCATGGGCCCGTGTAATCGCAGTAGTGTATAAATCCAGTTTTTCAAAATGGTTTGTTATTACTTCGTTAAATGTTTGTTCAGACATTATTATTTCCCTCTTTCTTGTGTTTTTTTGGTCTTAGGCCGATTTTACTTTTGATTTGACGACTGGATATCCTAAGTCTTCAATGGCTTTTTCGATATCGTTAATGGTGATCGTTTCTGAATCAAAATCTACTTTTACTTTACTGGCATTGAATAATACTTTTAAGCTATCTTGATTAACCCCATTTAATCCTTTCACCGCATTTTCAATCTTTTGCATACAAGATGGACAAGATAATGTTTCTAATTGAATAACTGCTTTTTGCATGAATTATTTCTCCTTTCATCTTATCTTTAATTTTTTTGTTTTCCCTCTTCTTCTTTACAATTTAAGTATAGCTGAGGTTCAACGAAATGAAATTGACGCAAATCAAGTTTTAAGAAAAAAGTAGGGGAGTATTTTGTTCTTCCTACCTGAATACTTCCCCTTTATCATTCGTCAAGACCGCTTTCTGTTAAATTTATCCTCTCAAACGGTATCGAAGCAATCTCATACCATTCAAGATGACTATTAAGATACTTGCTTCGTGAACCAACATCCCGATTGACATATTCATCCATTCACTAAATAGTAGGCTAGCAAGTAAGACTAATACCACACCAACTGCTATGGTGATGTTCTGTTTCATGTTTCTTGAAGTTGATTTTGTTAAGCCTAATGCGTGTGGTAAACGACTAAAGTCAGAATTCATTAAAACGACATCCGATGTTTCAATTGCAACATCTGTTCCACTTCCCATTGCGATTCCGATATCTGCTAAGGCTAATGAAGGACTATCATTCACTCCGTCACCGACAAAGGCAATGAGTTGGCCTTTTGCTTGCATTTTTTCAATATATGCGGATTTTCCTTCTGGAAGCATATGACCGTGTGCTTCTGTTAATCCAAGTTCTCGAGCAACTAAATCTACGGTTCCTTGGTTGTCCCCAGAAAGAACGACAAGGTTTTTGACCCCTAGTTTTTTCAGTTTTTGAAGATCTTTTTTAACACCTGGACGGATTTGATCCCGAATACCCATCAGAACGTTTAATTCTCCGTCAACCGCAGTTAACACAAGAGAATTCCCATTTTTCTCAAAGCGTTCGACGTCTTTTTTAGCTTTTTCGCTTAATTTCACATTTTCCTTTTCCATTAACGCTACGTTACCAACGGCTATACGATGAACACCTATTTTTGCTACAATTCCGCCACCTTTAACGACTTCGGTTTCTTCAACAGTATAGAAAGTTGTCTCGCCAATATCCTGTAAGACAGCTTTTGCTAGTGGGTGGTCCGATTCGCGCTCCACACTTGCTAAGTATCCTAGAATTTCTTCAGTGTTGTTGCCGTAAAATTCTTTTTCGGCAACTTCAGGGTTTCCTACTGTCAATGTTCCCGTTTTATCAAAAACGATAGTATCTACTCTGCTAAAGTCATTGATAACTTCACTACCTTTTAAGAGGACACCATTACGTGCACCGTTTCCGATACCGGCAACGTTGGATACAGGAACCCCGATAACTAATGCACCTGGACATCCTAAAACAAGAATCGTGATAGCTAGTTCAATATCTTTTGAGAAAAACCAAACAATAAAACCAAGGACTAAAACAGCTGGTGTATAGTATTTTGAGAATCGATCAATAAACCGCTCTGCTCCTGATTTGGAATCCTGTGCTTCTTCCACTAATTCGATAATTCTACCAAATGTTGTATCTTCCCCTACACGGTCAGCTCGAATTTGGATCGTTCCATTTTCTAAGATAGATCCTGCAAATACTTCAGAATCGACCCTTTTGCTTACTGGAACAGACTCTCCGGTAATACTTGCTTCATTGATGTGACCTTCACCTGTTAACACGGTTCCATCTACGGGGACTTTTGCACCCGTTTTGACTAATAAAATGTCACCTTCATCTACATCATCGACATCAACTTCTTCAAATTCTCCATTTTCCATTTGCTTTAAAGCACTTTCTGGTGCCAGCTCTGTTAATTCTTTAATGGCAGAACGTGTTTTGTTCAAGGTACGTTGCTCCAAGTAAGAACCAAATAAGAATAAGAAAGTAACGATGGCTGATTCCTCATAATTTTGAATCAATACTGCCCCAATTACTGCAATGGTAACTAAAACATCAATACTGACAACTTTTACTTTTAATGCCTGAAAGGCTTGAATCGCAATTGGTGCTACACCAAGAATAGATGCAATGATGAGCGACCAATTGAAAATGGCCATGTTGTCTAAGGAAAATCGTCCGAAGAATGCAAGTGCAATCAAAATTGCACCGATCAGTGTAATGGAATTCTTTTTACTTAATATATATCTTTGCATGTTGATTCCCTCCAATTTCATTTCATTTGTATTCCTTGTTGATGACTCAAGTATAGGATGTTTCAATGAAATAAAAATTGATTAGGATCAAGTTCTATTGTAAAAGTGAAAAATTATAAAAGAACAGCAAAACAAATCCAACTGTTTTACTGAATAACTGAATAACTCTTATATATTATCGAACATACAATCACCTGAATAATTCATAGCTATCTGTGG
This sequence comes from Alkalibacterium thalassium, assembly GCF_900101165.1. GTDB lineage: Bacteria > Bacillota > Bacilli > Lactobacillales > Carnobacteriaceae_A > Alkalibacterium > Alkalibacterium indicireducens. The sequence continues at coordinate 25,511 of NZ_FNFK01000016.1, forward strand.
ATAACTATTTCACTGACTATTTCCGTTCATTTGAGTATTTTTGTTGTCTTGACTGGCTCGAATAAAGTCGGTTCAGGCAGATTTTGATAGGCTCGCCCAAAAAAAGGGTATACCACCCCCTTGGTTTTACACTACTTAAAAAAAGACGTCTGACTCATTCAAAAAGCTAATGCACGAGGACAAGCGATTGAATATTCTCAAGCACTTCCCAAAAGAGGGAATCAAATACGTGAGATGATGCCAAACGAACTCTTAGTTGCCTGGCATGACTCGTTAGCCTTCCTGCAATATGAAAGAGTTTGAAAACGAATTGTTGAAATGGTCGACCGTTTCATTTCCTTTGGAAAGGTCGCTTCTTTCATGAGATGGACCAAATTGTAGGCGATACAACTCATCATCATTCGAGCTTGATTCGCCACATAAGTTGAGCTGTCGGTCTTATCAAAGGAAAACCGATTCTTGATTTCTTTGATACAATTTTCCATCGTACCACGCTTTTGATACAGCTTAAATAAAGTTTCGGCAGAGAGTCCATGAAAGTTAGTGACAATAAACTCATACTTAGTAAACAGAAGGTTTCCAGCTTCACGAGTCGCTTTTACAGCGATTTCTCGGGAAATATCCCAACTACCTGCTTGATAGTCCATAATAAAATATTGGTGTTCGTCCTTAGTGAAGTCCGTGGTTTCTCCATAATGCACGCGGTGATGTGCGAGATCTTTCAGTTTATGATTCACTTTCAACCGAATCACATACTTGACTTGTTCTTCTTCACAAAGGGAATAGATCTCTGGTTTGGCAAAGCCACTGTCCCCACGAACAGTCAGAAACATCTCACAAGAATGTTTCTTGTGCTGACGGATAATAGCGGCTATAAAGTCTTCTGCCGCATTGGACGTATAGACATTTCCAGGACGAAGTCGGGCATCTAAAAACAATCCAGTTAATCCGTCAAAAGCGACTAAAGGATGGTACCCATTGGTACCGTAATGCGTCTTGAAATCTGTGTGTTCTTGATGGCCAAAGGTATCCGAGTGCGTAGAATCGATATCAATCACCGTGTGTTGTGTGTTCGTATGGTGGATCCAATCATCTGCCAAGCCTTTGGCGATTTGTTGGAATTGAGCCACATTTTCTTCAGTTAGTTCATGAATAAAGCGAGAAATCATGGATTGAGAAGCGAGCTGATCTTTTCCAAGCCCTTGCTTTAGAATAGGATCTAGGCGTAGACGGTTCGCAGCAGAATCTTGTGGATAACCGGCAATGAGTTGTACGATTAGTTGCTTCAATATTTCTTCGTACTCATGAATACAATAGGCACGAGAATCATTTAAATGAAAGAACTCCTTAAGCATCTCATCAAACTTAATCTTGTGTAAAAACTCAAAAAGTAAAAGAAGTCCGGCATCATTAAACAATTGTCCTCCATCGTTTGAAACAATCATATTTGAGTTGAATTTCAGCGATTTTTCTTGTAAAGTTTCCATATAAGAGCACACCTCTTTTTGGTATTTGGGTTTTGGTTGACTTTACAATATCACAGAGTGTGCTCTTTTTGTATCTTTTTTACTTCACCCAACGGGTGAACAATGAATAGAGTGGTAAACGGTATTAATACGGGATAAATGCTAGTTCTGACAAATAAGTATGAATAATTCAGGATTTATTACTTTTTTTGTTTTAAGGCCTTCTTTTCCATATTTCTTGTATTGGTTGACCCATTTCTGAAGTTGACTTTTACTTGAAATATTGTATTTTTTACTGAGTAACGTATAGCCCAATGTTCCATTTAGATATTCTTGTACAATTTTTAATTTAAATTCATACGAATACTTTTTTGACATAAAAATAACCCCCATAAAGTTAGAATTTTCACTCTAACTTTTGGGGGTCACCTCAAAAGTCTCTAATTAAGGGCTTTTTTCGTCGTCATTCACAAGCAATTACTATTCAGTTTTTATTTATGATTAATTATATAGCATTTCAAGGTGATAATATTTTTGTTTACTGAGGGGCAAGGTATAAACTTACAGTAGAGATAGGAAATCGTAATTCGTAGATTAATCCATCTTTATGTTCACAATCTTTTCTCAGATTTGTGAACGCCATAACGACTAAGAGGTGGTCCGGATAAAAAGACTAATCATTCACATAGTGCATTTGGATTCTCTGAATCCCCCATTACTTACCTCCCAATTAAATGAAAAAGACTTACGCCTTTGATTACTGGAAAAATTCTCTTTTCCGAGCAGAGGCCTTTTTCATGTCTTCCCTGCTTTCAATCTACCCTGGACCACTTATAAAAAGATTTATAAAAATCAACTGCTTCTATTTGACTAATCTTTGAATCTTTATTATACTAATCTCAACAAATGAATAAGCTTACTAAAAATTATTCAACCTCTTAAATCAACATGACCCCAAAGTTATCGGCTGATCCCCTCTTATATCAGCCATAATCCCTGCGTTCTTCACTTAACTTTCATACTAGACTTCTACTACCCTCAGCATCAGCACAAACGATTCCATATCTTACAATAATAACCCTCTTACGTTTCAAACACCTTATATAAACTATCGTATACACCTTTTTCTACATCTTTCTTTCCAATCCTTGCATGATTCCCCTATCAAACAACACACACAGGACCCTTTAAGGAGGTGGCGCCTTTGACAGAAACCTATATGCCGCTCAAGTTTCATACTTTACATCAGTAATCGGAGGTGTGTTAGATGTGACAACTCAACGCAAACCGTTGCACACACACGTCATAACGCTGCTGTTCGTTCTGTTTCAGTTCATTCAGTTCCTTCCCTCGAGTTTAGTTTCATCCCTCACAGCATCCGCTGAGACCAGTAATTCAGTCACACTGTTTTCGGACGATAAAGGATCCGGAAATGCCAAATGGTCTTTAAGCGAGGACGGAAAACTCATTACCTGGGATATCACTGTTACCCAAAATGAATCCGAAGCAGAAGCCGCACCAAGCGTGGAAGTGGTCGTACCAGCAAACGTCGGTGCACCACAAGTCGTGTCGGCAACACCAACTGGCGTATTCACACCATCAGGTACTAGCCATACCTTTACAACCCCTTACTCAACCACCGCACAAACCCTCAATCTCAAATTCACGACCGCAGTCAATGATCTTACCTCACCAAACCTAGCCTTCAAAATCGGCGCTTCGATACAGCAGAAAGACAGTCCAGCAGCAGCATCCCTTCAATCCGTCTCGATCCCGAATAAGCTTGCTCAGCTAGAAGCTGAAAGGATCGCGGCAGAAAAAGCGGAATCGGAAAGAATAGCTGCTGAAAAGGCGGAAGCCGAACGCATCGCAGCCGAAGAGAAAGCTGCTCAGGAAGAAGCCGATAAACTGGCTGAAGAAGCAGCTAAACAAGCAGCAGAATTAGAAGCTGAGCAGCGTGAAGAAGACAAGGATACTCAAAAAGAAGCCGATGAATCAGAACAAGTAGCTGACGAAGAAGAGAAAACTGAAGAAGCAGTAGAAGATGAGATCGAAGAAGACGCTGTATCTGAAGAAGATACAGACGGTGAAATCGAGTCAGAAGTAAATGCGGTTGTCGAAGCATCTGCATTGGAAGAGAAAACTGAAGCTCAACTTACTGAAAAGGCAGTAGCGGATGACCCTAAAGAGGAAGATGCCAAAGAAGAACCCTTTGCTGCTGTAACAATGATGCAAATGGATGCAAATGTTGGTATTTTAAGTACTGCTGATGCTCAGAACTACTTTGAAGCAACAGGAACCAGTACAAATGATCATTATTCAGTTATTGGCGTTTATATCGATATGGCCGATAATGTTCACCTTATATTGGATAACGACAAAAACACAGCGAATCAGACTAGATTCCACTCCCCTATGCTAAATGGTCAAAACGCCTATAATTATTCTACCAATTTCAATACGTATGAACAGTACTGGGATGAAATTGGTACAAGTATCACCTTAAACATCAGTGGGACAGAAAGAACAATTACTGGAGTTAGAATGTTTGATTTTAATCTCGGTCCTATGACTGATTTATTGCAAGAAACGAATACTTTACAGATGCTAAATCAGGCTGATGGATTCAGTATAAAAGGCATGACATTCACACTCGATCTTGATTACTCTATTACCAAAGATGTTGATCCTACAACAGCAACCATCGGTGATGAACTAATTTACACAATCACCGTGATGAATAGTGGCGATTTAGCTTTGAGCAACGTCGATGTATTCGATGATAGTCCACCAGAAGTCACTATACTTCAAGTAAGAGAAGTGGGTGGTACTTGGATTGATGCTGAAACGATCGATGGTAGAACTCAAATAGCTAAAAATATCTATCTAGCAGCTAATGGTGGCTCGCAGACGTTCGAAATCAGAGCATACGTTAACGACGACGCTGTGGATGCTCAGGAGTTAACTAATACTGCCACGATCGGTGGAGCTGTCGCTCCTAAAACAGATGATGCTACCGTGACCGTCGAAGCTACTAATATAGATATAACGAAAGAAATCATGGGTGAAGATGCAGATTTAGAGGGGACATTCGATTTCAATTACTCTATCACTAGACCTGGCGAATTAAACACTGACCATTACTATTCACCAGTAAATGGAATATTCAATCTGGGTAATGGAGGTACTGAACATTTCAATAACTTACCAACTGATGCTCTTATAACAATGAGCGAAGAGTCTGGTAACTATGACGTCACTGTAACCGTAGATGGAGTAGAAGTCACTCCTAACGATGATGGAGAGTATCTATTTGATCTATCAGGCTTATCTAGTTTATCTATTCTTGTAACTAATGAATTAACTGTTCCAAAAGAAGATTACGTTGTTACAAAAGTTTGGGACGGCGGACCGGAAGAAAATAAAAATCCAGTCAATCTCACTTTATGGAGAACTACAGATGGAATAGAATTTTCTGCAGTAGAATTTACACCCGTTATTGATCCTGTAGAAGGGCCAGCAAATGAATTTACGTATACTTGGTCTGAATTGCCTACAGAAATGGCTGACGGTACTCCAATCACTTACTACTTCACCGAAGTTGAAGTAGACGGTTACACTCGAGAATATGGCGCCCAAGAAGAATTTAATGGAGCCTTATACGGAGTCTTTAACGAAGTTAACCAGGGAATGGTAACAAACATCTACCAAATCCCTACAGATGACATCGAAGCAACGAAAACATGGTTAAACGGTGAAACTGTCCGACCAGAACTATGGTTCCAATTACGTCGCTCTATAGACGCTTTGGAAATCGATGAAGCTGTAGATGTCATGATGCTACCTGCAGCAAGTGATGCTGAAGAAACAGTGTCTGTGATCTTTACAGATATTGAGTTAACAGACAATGATGGAAACGAATACACCTTCTATGTCGTTGAAGGAACGTTAGTTGATGGCCAGTTTATTCCAGGAACACCTGATAACTTTGTCAAAACTGGAGAAGGATTAGACTTAACGAACACATACGAAAGTCCAATGATCGATATCTCTGCTCGTAAAGTTTGGAACGGCGGACCTTCTACCGACCATGTAGCAGTAGACTTGACTCTAAGTCGCAAAATTTCTGGAGAAGAGTTCCAATTAGTTGATGATAATACCCCTGTGGTTGATCCAGCAAGCGGAAATAATGCTGAATTTAACTACACTTGGTCAAACTTACCTGCAACAGATGATCAAGGTAACCCATATGAGTACACTGTTGCTGAACCAACCGTCCCTGAGAACTATGAATCAGTTGTCACACCTCCAGGAGACGACAATGATATATGGATCATGACGAACACTTATACAAGTCCACATATCACTATCGTTGGTGAGAAGATCTGGTCAAACGATACACCAGAACACAGACCAGAAAGCCTGACTATTTCACTCTACCGCATGATAGAAAGCGGCGAGCCTGAATATGTGACTGAAACAACCACTTCAGCTCTAGACGAATGGTTCTATGATTTCGGTGAACAGGATGAAACGGATAATGACGGCAACGTCTACACTTACTCTATCGAAGAGACTGTTCCTCCGAACTATAACGAAGACTATGCTTCACCTTACTATGTTGAAGACGTCCTGAATCTGGATGTAGAAAATACGCTAGTCATGGGTGACCTCTATATTCTAAAAACAGATATGGACGGTAATCCTATCCTAGATAATCCTGCAGAATTCAAGCTGACACGCATAGATCCTGAAGTTGCAGATCCGTTCACAGAAACTTTATCGACAGATGCTGAAGGTAAACTGGTCTTCACAGACTTGCTTGCCGGAACCTATCGCTTAGAAGAAACAAAAGCACCGCTCGGTTTCAACCTTTATCCTGACGACTTTATTATCACTATCGCAAAAGGACAAAACGGTGAAACGATCGTCAGCGTAGAAGAAGTTCAAGTTACTGAAGAAAATCCATTAATGATCAAAAACCGACCATCTCAGTCCTTACCTGATACAGGAAGCATGGGAACCACCATCTTTACTGTTCTTGGTATCGCCTTGATGGGAGGAGCTGTATACGGCCTTAACAAAAAGAAATCAAAACAGTCATGAAGAATGACTAAAAAGGAGAGTTAAAGCAAATGACCAAAAGAATAAGAACGATTACCGGTTTCTTGATGGGGCTGTTCATGGTTCTTTCCATTATGGCACCTTCCATGGCAATGGCAGCAACAGCAAGACCAGAAACAGGAAATCTGCATATCCACAAAGTCCAGACGAACTATGATCCTTTTAATGATGAACTGATCGATAACGATGGTTTGACAAAAGATCTCCCAGCCGATTCTGCATTCTTAGAAGACGCACAGTTTACTATCTATAAAGTAGCAGATGATGCCGAACTGCCCGTAGATATTTCTGGATTAACTCCAATCGTAGAAAAAACAGACAACAACGGCTTAGCTTTCTTTGGAAATTTAGCTAAAGGGCGTTACTACGTTGTAGAAACAGAAAGACCTAAAGGGGTCGTAGCATACAGCCCGCCATTCTTAGTGGATGTGCCAATGATGCACCCTGACGGTGACAGCTGGAACTCAAATGTTCACGTCTATCCTAAGAACCAGTTGATCCTGGGTGCCGTCGAACTGACTAAATTAAAAGAAGACGGTGAAACTGGCTTAGCTGGAGCAACATTCAGTCTTTACAGGGTACAAGAAGGTGACGATGAAGAAATCGCAACAGGCTTGATTACTGATGGAAATGGTAATATCTTCGTTGGTAACTTAGTCGTCGGCAACTATTACTTTATTGAAACAGCTGCTCCTGCTAACTACGGCTTAGATCAAACACCTATTCATTTTGAAGTAACAAAAGATGACCATGCATACGGTTTAGGAAATGATTCAGCTGACGAAAATGTTATTGATGAAAAAATCATCCGCGAAGGGGTCGAACTTGTCAACGATGATTTACCTGAAATTGATAAATCTGTAACAGAACAAGGGCAAGAAGAGGATACTGGCGATTTCTTTGAAAACCTTACGTGGATTATTCGTTCAGATATACCGAACTTTATCGATACTGAAAATCTAGTAAGTTATATCATAAGAGATACATTCGGTCCAGAACTCACTTATGCCGGTAACCTTGTTGTAGAAGCTGACGGTGCTGCATTTACAGACTTTACTGCATCTGGCGTAACTGTTGGCCAAGAAGGTGGCACATTAGAACTTGATTTTGATATCAATGCTTTAGATGGTTTTGATGAACTCGTTATTTCCTTTGACACATTCATTAACGAAAATGCCGTCATGGGAAGGGATTATGAAAACAACGTCACACTGACGTATAACAATGGATTTGAAGAATATACTGACACAGAGGAAAATCCTCCTGTTGTTCACACTGGTGGTAAAGCCTTTGAGAAAGTGAACAAAGAAGGCGAAGGTTTACCAGGTGCCGAATTCCTTATCTACAAAGGTGAAGGCATGTATCTACAACCAGACTACAACTGGGGTGCTAAAGCCACAGCTTGGACATTCGTATCTGACACTAACGGCTACTTTGAAATCAAAGGGTTAGCATACGGCCAATACTTCCTGGAAGAAATCAAGGCACCTGAAGTTGACGGTATTCAGTACAGACTGCTTGATGATGACTACGAGTTCACTGTAAATGCTAACAGCTACTACAGTAACGTTTCAGATCTTGTCGCTGCTGCTCCTGCTGAAATCGAAAATAGCCCAGAAATCACTCTTCCTCAAACAGGTGGCATGGGTACACTCGTATTCAGTCTCATTGGTCTTGGCTTGATGGGCACTTCTGTCAAACTCTATAAAAAATCAGAAAAATAATCGATGATGATCTAATTCAAACCGACACCTGACACCTCCGGGATGGGACACTACCTGTCTCATCCCTTTCTACATACTCCTCTACCCTACTCTCATCATTGAAAGGAGGGAGTCCCCCCCATGAAAAAACCATTGCGTTCATTCAAAAAACCTTCTAAATCCACTCTTTTATTCGTCCTTGCCTTTATTATTGGATTGAGCATCTTTCTATACCCCATCGTTATGCAGATTTATTCCAGCATGACCCAGACCCGTGTCATCGATACGTATCAGGATTCCCTGGATCAGCTTTCCCAAGAAGAAATCGATGCTTATAAGAATCAGATAGCTGAGTACAACCAAAATCTTTCCGGCAGCGATATTGAGCAGGGCTATGAGGACCCTTTTTCTGATGAACCATCCAACGAAGTCTCTGCTGAAGGTGATCGCTCTTCCTTCAATGTATTTACGGATCGCCTAGGTGATGTTCTTGGACATATAGATATCCCTGATATCAATGGTAACTTCCCGATCTATTCAGGTACAAGTGATGCTGTACTCCAAAAAGGTATTGGATATATGGAAAATACGTCCTTTCCTTTGGGCGGGGAGAGTACCCACTCTGTCTTGACTGGACATCGCGGTTTACCCACATCTAAACTATTCACGGACCTTCCCGACTTAGAAATCGGCAGTGTCTTTTACTTGAATGTATTGGATGAAACCTTAGCTTACCAAGTCACTGAAATCAATACCGTTCTGCCTTACGAAACAGATCTTATAGCCATCCAAGAAGGACGAGATCTCGTTACCCTGATCACTTGTACGCCATACATGATCAACACCCACCGGCTACTGGTCATGGGCGAACGGATCCCTTACTCTCCCGAAGAACCGGTCGCTGCTACGATCACCCCAGACGGAGTGCCCAATGATAATTCATATCTCCTTCCGATCATCCTTGCTTCATTAACCGGACTCCTAGTCATCGCTTTTATCATCTATAAGAAGAAAACGCGAGAGGAGAATAGACAATGAAGAAAAAACTAATCCCCTTTCTGCTGTTTCTTGTCGGTCTACTCTTTTTTACCTATCCTCACATTGCTCACTACATCAATGATCACGCCATGCAGCAGCAAATCGAAGAGTTCGAAATCGTTTCTGCCCAGCCCGATTCAGAAGAAGACACTGACGCTTTGTGGGAAGAAATGCTGACATACAATGAAGAGCTTCAAAACAATCCAGATCAGACGATAGAAGATGCGTTTACAGATGAGGTGATGGCTTCGAATGCCTTTTACTCAAGTGATCAAGCTGACCCTGAAAACGATGGTAGTCTCGTCGATAATTCTCACATTGAGATGGAAGATGTCAGTGCCTCTTCTCTATCCTCTCGTTCATTTTATTCGATCATCCGTATCCCTAAAATCAATATTGAACTTCCTATTTACCTAGGAGCCTCGGATGCCAACTTGATGAAAGGTGCCGCACATATCACAGGTACATCGCTTCCTGTTGGAGGCAAAGGCAACCATTCTGTTATAGCCGGTCATCGCGGGACCTTAAGACATAATATGTTCCTGCATGTCAATGACTTGAATGCTGGCGATACGTTTGAAGTCCAGACCTTAGATAAAATCATGACGTACCGAGTGACAGGATCAAAAGTCGTCTTGCCTAACGAAGTCGATACATTAAGTATTCAAGAAGACAAGGATCTCGTGACCCTCGTCACCTGTCTTAAGTACCCCATGAATTACAAGCGTCTTCTCGTTTATGGTGAACGGGTAGACTAATACGCTAGCCTAGTTCGGTGCATTCAGCTAGTTTTATACTATAATCAAGCTGAACCACACCCAACTTCGGCTCAGACTAGCCGCAAACAACTTGGAATAAACTGAACCACACTCAAAACGGCCTGTCCCATCGTCAGTCACTCTTCGACAAACCGAAAACTGCTCTAAAAGCTCAATAAATTATGACCATTATATAAATATAATCGGAGCTTTCCGCATATATTTCTGGTCATTTTTGGCTATGCTTCTTTGGATATCTTTCCGCCGCCTTGCTTATTCTTTATCAGTTTCTGCATTTTTTCTTTTGGAGTCATTTGTTCCACCACCTCTTTAATTGATGCTTTTTCATTTTATTTCACTAGCGTGTTGTCGTCTTTCTCAGGCACTAAAAACAAAAAGGCACCAGCAGAATGCTGATGCCTTTTTGTACTGCAGTATTAAGTTTAAGCCGCAAATTGAATGGTACTCGATTTCTTTCGAAATCTCTGTCTCATACTGTATCCGTAAGCGAATAAATTCGCAACGGCTCCAGCAATTAACGTTTTGAGAATTGTGGAGATTTACGCGCTTTTTTAAGACCTGGTTTTTTACGTTCTTTCATACGTGAATCACGTGTAAGCAGTCCAGCTGCTTTCAGTGGAGAACGGAAGTCAGGATCTACTTGTAGTAACGCACGAGAAATTCCGTGACGAGCAGCGCCTGCTTGTCCTGAGAACCCACCACCGTGAACGTTGATAGTGATGTCGTAGCTGTCTACTGTATCAGTGATAGCTAGTGGCTGTTTAACTACTAAGTGTAGGTGATCGAAGTTTAAATATTCAGAAATATCTTTACCGTTAAAAGTGATTTTACCAGAACCTGGAGTCATGATAACACGAGCTGTAGAGTTTTTACGACGACCAGTTCCGAAATATTGTACTTGTGCCAATGGATGTCCCTCCTTAAATCAAGTTTGTGATGTCTAGTACTTCTGGCTGTTGAGCTTGGTTCTTGTGCTCAGGGCCAGCGTATACGTGAAGTTTTTTAATTTGTTTGCGTCCTAGTGGGTTGTGTGGAAGCATACCTTTGATTGACATTTCAATCAAATGTTCCGGTCTTTGAGCACGGATTGTTCCAGCTGACTGTTGAGTCAATCCACCTGGGTGTCCAGAGTGACGAGAATAAATCTTGTCGCTAGCTTTCTTCCCTGTTAGTTTAACTTCTCCTGCATTAATTACGATTACGTGGTCACCAGTATCAACGTGTGGTGTATACGTAGGTTTGTTTTTACCGCGTAGGATAGATGCAACGACAGTTGACAGACGTCCTAAAGGAATATCTGTAGCGTCGACTACATACCATTTGCGTTCGATGTTACTTTCATTCGCCATAAATGTTGTACGCACGATCTTAACCTCCAAATTTTCTTTTCAAGAATCAATTTTAAATTAGCTGCTTTCCATCGCTTCTAAGTTCCGTTAAAAGTAATAAGAAAGACTCTCTGTTGTTTGTTCCAAAACAAGTTTCCGGGGCTTATCATGGTGGCAAACAATACCATCTGATATAGTACCGTGAATGGCGGGAAAAGTCAATTGGTTTTGAAGAATTAATCATTATATTTTCAAGAGGTTTATAGACCAGCCCTACAACTGGCCTTTCTCCTGCCGTCCCTTGAAAGATCTATCGTTCACACTTTATCTATTATCTACCTTATTATAGAAGAAGTGAACTACCCACCACTTAAATCCTTTGGATTTTGAAGTGGGGGCTTCCTACGAACTCCATTCTTGTCTGGACAGACTTCATACAGACAGAGGAATCGGATAGGGGTAGGCTCAAAAGGCAGTCCCTGCCTCATTGATTTTCTTTTACTTGGCCAATGCCAAGAGGTTTTTGCTGGCATTGATATCTCTGTCAAGGTATTCCCCGCATGTCGGGCAGTCCCACTCCCGGATATTGAGCGGCTTCTTGCCGTCTCGGTGTCCGCAACTCGAACAAACCTGACTAGACGGATAAAATCGGTCTGCTTTGATAAGTGTCCGTCCTTTTTGCTTGGATTTATATTCTAATTGTCGGACGA
>NZ_FNFK01000005.1 GCF_900101165.1 Alkalibacterium thalassium
GTATGTGTAAAGTTATTCTCGGAAATTTATTCTAGAAATCTGAAACGTAGTTTATTGTTTTTGTCTTTCTCAAGCCTTTTTTGCTCTTCGAGCTTTTAAAAGGCTTGAGAAAGTCAGTTCTAATTAAATAATTTCTGTAATTGCCCCATTGGACTTGATGGAGAGCCATTATTAGCTATTCTTCCAATTTTTACACCTATTGAAGGTCTATGTTGGCTTTTCTTCAAAGCTGCTCTCACTGCACCCTTAAACTCCGGCTGGAGTTTCGTTGTAAGTTCCGGTATTTTATCTGTTAGCGCTTTGAGAAACGTTCCGTTCTTACGTGCAGATATGATCGCTGCTACATTCCCAGCACCTTGAGCTGAAAACCCTCGTCCTTGTCGTTTCATACGATAACTATAAGGACGATGATTACTTTCGCAAACACCAATCCCTTTATTTACGGGTAAATCCCTCATTTTAAATGGTTTAAGACTTTCCCAATTTCTATATAGATAAGCTTTTAACATGGTAAGTTCTTCCTGAAATTCAGTTGCTTTTTCATTGTTAATTTCAATGCGACTCTCCGTTGTAGCGATTATGGTTTCAATACGATCCCAATCGTATGTACGCACAGCTTCTTTCATTTTCTTTTCCATCTTTTTATCAAAATACATTCGTTGTTTGATTTTCTCGTTTACATGATAAGCATCTCTAAAATGTTCGTGTCGCTGGCATTTGCCAATGATTTGATGGAATTTATCTTTGTCGTAACCACTGCCTCCATCACTGTTTGAAATGACGATCGTCTCGCGTATATCATACAGCGACTCTAACCAAAGGCTTGCACGTTTAAAAGCTTCTTTACTTGATACAGTACTCTCAAACATTTTAGAATTAATTAAGACAGGTCTTTTCTGTTTTCCTTTATACTCTACCCCTTCATGAAACTGAACACGATGAATCTCAGGACGTTTTTTCTCCTTGCCTTTTGTAAGCATTAACCCGTCACCTTCAATAAATAAGACAGGCGTTTTTTTCTTATCTTTCTGAGACGTCTCGTCTTGAAGAGGTGCTGTTTCTGTCCATTCTTGAATGGTTTCACCGACTTTTTGAGTGATAGTATGAATGGTCGTATGACTCAGCGAAAAAGATGTAAGAAGATTAATAGCTTCTTCTGCTTTGCGGTACGTTCCATCTGAAGCTATTTGAGCTGCTTTCATCTCTACAAGAGGAGAATTACGGATTCTAGGCTTTAAGCCGACGGCTTTATCAAAAGGAATCACACTTTTTTCGCCTTCTTTTCGCATACGGTGGCGTTCAAATTCAACGGTTCCGAATGTAAATTGAAGCGTACGGTCAGGCACACTGTCAATCTCATATCCTTGTTCTTTGTAATCATGAAGTAATTCTAAATCAATCTGTTTAATAGCGGCACTGAGTAACTGTTGAGTGATACGTTGAAAAACCGTTTCTAAGGCTAATTCTGCTTCTAAAAGGGAAGAAGAATCCTTTAAAGTTGTGATGATTTCTGATATAATTTGATTCATAAGAAGACCTCTTTCTCTAGCGTTGTCGTTATCTCTAGATTAAGGGTCTTCTTTCTTTTTGTCTAGGTCGAATTTCCCCTCTTCCGACATTAATTTTACACATAGAAGCCGCCATCATCGAAACAATCTGTTGATAAAGCATTGAGTAAATGCTGCTTTATGTATATAGTAGGAGAATAGCAGTGAAAAAAGGAAGTGTGTAAATAGATATGGCAAACAGGAAATTATTCGTATTTGACATTGACGGCACTCTGCTGGACGAGAACAAGCAGATTCCTGACAGTACGAGAGAGGCAGTTAAGAGACTGGCTGAAAATTATGAAGTAGCTATAGCTACTGGCAGAAACCGGACCATGGCTTCAGAAATTATTGAGGAACTGGCCATTGAAAACTATATTGTCTGCAATGGTGCAGCTGCATATTATAAGCACGATTCAATCTATACCAATTTTTTAAATAAGGATGAGCTTGATCGCCTTATTAGATTAGCTGACGAGAACGGACATCAAATTGTATATGAAACTGTCGATGAGCTCAAAAGACGAAGCAGCCAGGCAAATAAGAGGATGGAGGAAGGAATGGCTCATGTCGGGTTTCCAGTACCTGAACACGATCATGACTACTATAAGGAACAGTCTCTTGTACAGTGTCTGATTTTTTATACAGAAGAAGAATCCTCATTGTATGAAGATGGACAATTTGATCATTTCAGATTTGTGAGATGGCACGACAAAGGGGTCGATGTTCTTCCTGTTGGAGGATCCAAGTTTTCGACTATTGAACGTCTGGCTGAACACCTTGATATAAGAAATGAAGATATTGTGGCCTTCGGTGACGGATTTAATGATATGGAAATGATTAAACATGTCGGCACTGGTGTAGCGATGGGTAACGCTGAAGCTGAGGTAAAAAAAGTTGCTGATCTTGTAACAACAAGCAGCAGTGAGAATGGTATTCAGCTGGCTCTTGAAAAATTGGGTTTCAACTGATGAAATATGTCAATCTTGTGAAAAACGACTGGGAAACCAGTCTTTTTTCTATGATCTTATAGACAAAGTAGGGTCTATGAGTAATAATAAGAAAGTATGACGCAGGGGGTATAGCTCAGTTGGGAGAGCGCTTCGCTGGCAGCGAAGAGGTCGTCGGTTCGAGCCCGTCTATCTCCATTCAACCATCTAGCGTAACTACGCTGAGGAAAGAGGAATTGATGTGATATCTGAAAACCAGCTGCATATTACTCAATACACTGTCATATCACAGAATGTGAAGTATGGCTTTCTGTTAAGTCTGGCACTGTTTTTTGCTTCTCTGGCATTCTTATTCAATACCCCTCAGGAAATCATCACTGGACAGATTACGATCTTAACTTCTCCAGCCAATCTGACAACCGATTATTTTGCACTTTCAAACGTAGGCGCTACGCTTTTTAATTCTGCATTATTGACAGCGCATTCTATTGGTATCATCCGCCTGACGCGGGCGAAAGTCAACGGTCCGATTATTGCCGCTGTCTTTACAGTAGCTGCCTTTTCATTTTTTGGTAAAAACCTGTATAATTCCATGCCGATTGTTCTGGGTGCTTTTGCTTATGCAAGGGTAACGGGAGTCCCGGCAGAGAAATCCTTGCTGGCCGCTTTATTCGGGACAGCACTTGGACCGCTGGTGAGTGAAGTGACATTCAATATAGGTCTGCTGCTCCCGGTAGGTATTTTTTATGGATACTTAGTCGGATTTGTTGCTGGCTTTATCCTTCCGCCTCTGGCTAAGCACTTTGTCGGGTTTACAAAAGGTTTCAGTGTCTACAACGTTGGTTTCACCAGCGGTATAGTTGGAACAATTTTTACCTCACTTCTGAGAAGTACTGGTAGAGACATTGAACCCGTTTCAATGATATCCAGCGGAAACAATCAGCCATTTACTATCATTTTTTTAACTTTGTTTACTCTGATGCTAGTAGGGGGGCTGTATTTAAATTCCTGGACGCTGAATGGTTATGGCGCACTGATCAAGCATTCCGGCCAGCTGTCCACTGACTTTCTTACTACCAACGGATTCAGTGTTACCCTGATCAATATGGCACTGCTAGGTTTTGTCTCGACATTTTATGTGCTGTTTCATGGCGGAGAAATAAACGGACCGGCTATCGGTGGGATACTTACAGTTGTCGGGTTCGGTGCATTCGGGAAACACCTCCGCAACGTTATTCCTATTCTCATAGGGGTCACCTTGATGGGATATATCAATGGGTACGACATGAGTGCAACATCGGTAGTAATCGCAGGGTTGTTCGGGACGACGATTGCGCCTATAGCAGGTCGCTACGGCACGCTGATCGGTATTCTTGCCGGCGCACTTCACCTTAGTGTCGTCAGCAATACAGGGTATCTGCATGGTGGGATCAATTTATATAATAACGGGTTTGCAGGAGGCTTCGTAGCAGCCATTATGATTCCTCTGCTGGAAGCAATTCAGTATCAGCAGCAGAAGAGAAGACAGCTGAGAGAACCGGTGGATCCTGCGGATGAAATTAGAGTAGAGGAACGCTGACTTATAAGTTAACCTAAATTGAAAAGACGATAGTCTTTCCGGCCACTTTAAGCCGGAAGGACTATCGTCTTTTTACATTATTATTCAGGTAATTCGCATTCGTATTAGTCTTCTACTGTACCTAGTACATCAATGTCATCTGGCAGTGCCAATGGATTTTCAGGATCGATTCGATCGTAGAACATGATGCCGTTCAGGTGATCGATTTCGTGCTGGACGACAATTGCCGGAAAATCTCTTAGTCGAATGCTCTGTTTTTTTCCGTCCAAGTCAAAGTAATCCACTTTAATCCGCTTGTGTCTTGGGACATAGCCTGGAACTTCGCGGTCGACAGACAGGCAGCCTTCTCCATCTGACAGGCAAGTCTGCTGGACAGAATGACTGATGATTTTAGGGTTGATCATCACAGCGCTGAACTCGGGGGTGCTGTCTTCTTCATCTGCCGAAGGGACATGTACAGCAATCAGCCTTTTAGATACATCGACCTGGGGAGCTGCGATTCCCACTCCAGGTCTCAATTCATACTTTTCAGCAAGGTCAGGGTCCTGACTGTTCTTTAAAAACTGAAGCATATCTTCTGCGAGCGACTTTACTTCAGGATCTAAAGGAAATTCAATTGTTTCAGCAATTTGTCTTAAAGTAGGGTGTCCTTCTCTAATGACATCTTTCATAGTTAACACGCATATAACCTCCAATGCTATTATTCTTTTCCTATTCTAACAAATATGAATAGGTCCCGCACCTCAAATATTCCTATAGTCAAAATAAAAGTATTCTAATAATAAATAGTGATCTGATTCACATGCGAAAAGCTGCTTATCCTTCCAATGGTACAAAGACATAGCTCTAAGTTCTTTTATATAACAGATAAAATGCCTGTATTACTTTAATTAATCAAGTTCCGGAGGGTATCGTATGGGGAAAGTATAACAGCGTGTTTGTTATAGTTATCACAATGGGCTGTAATTGCTTTAATATCAAGGATTTATACTGCGACACTACATGAATATCGCTTGCATTAATTCATGAATCATGATAGATTTAGAAAGGAATGGATTAAAATGTAACAGGGGATATTATCTGTTATATTGAACTTTAAAAACAGAGAGGAATGGGTAATCTATGGCAAAGCAACCAGTTGATTACGAAGCATTACTAAGTACAATCGAAGCTTCGTTTCCGATGGTTCAAATTCTGGATAAAGATGGGAAAATCGTCAACGAAGACATTATGCCGGATTTATCTGATGATGAATTAGTAGAATTAATGAGAAGAATGGTGTGGTCACGTGTTCTTCACGATCGCTCAATGGCACTTGCACGTCAGGGAAGACTAGGTTTCTATGCACCTACTATGGGGCAGGAAGCTTCTCAGTTAGCAAGTCATTTTGCATTTAAGAAACAGGACTGGTTCTATCCTGGGTACCGTGATGTACCTCAGTTGATCCAGCACGGTCTACCTGTATCACAGGCTTTTTTATGGTCTCGTGGACATGTAGAAGGAAACAACTATCCTGAAGATTTACACGCTATTCCACCTCAAATCATTATCGGTGCTCAATTTATTCAAGCAATGGGTAATGCCGTGGGACAGAAAATGGCTGGGAAAGAAGATGAAGTGACATTCACCTATACTGGTGACGGTGGATCTTCTCAAGGTGATGTATACGAAGGGATGAACTTTGCCGGACGTTACAAAGCGCCTGTCGTATTCTTTATCCAAAACAATGGGTATGCAATCTCTACTCCACGTGAGAAGCAGTCTGCTGCTAACACACTTGCTCAGAAAGCTGCTGCTGCAGGTATCCCTGGTGTTCAAGTTGATGGAATGGACCCACTTGCAGTATATGCTGTTACTAAACAGGCTCGTGAATGGGCTGCTGCAGGAAACGGACCAGTATTGATCGAAACAATCACGTCACGTTTCGGCCCTCACTCAACTTCAGGTGATGATCCTACACGTTACCGTGAACAGGAATCATTTGACTACTGGGAACAGAGAGATCCACTTATCCGCTTCCGTAACTTCCTGACTGAAAAAGGTCTGTGGTCAGAAGAACAGGAAGAAAAACTGATTGAAGAAACTAAAGAAGAAATCAAACAAGCTGCTAAAGAAGCAGATCAAGCTCCTAAGATGAAAATTTCAGACTTCCTGAAAAACATGTACAATGAGCCTGGTCAGAACATTAAAGAGCAGATTGAGAAATACGAAGCAAAGGAGAGTAAATAATCATGGCGAATCTTACAATGATTCAAGCAATCACGGAAGCACTTGATCAGGAAATGGCCCGTGATGAAAAAGTCCTGGTTTTCGGTGAAGACGTAGGTAAAAACGGCGGAGTATTCCGTGCGACTCAAGGACTTTTCGACAAGTACGGTGAAGATCGCGTCAGTGATACTCCACTTGCTGAATCTGGTATCGGAGGAATGGCTTTTGGTTTAGCTGTTCAAGGTTTCCGTCCAGTTATGGAAATCCAGTTCTTCGGATTCGTATTCGAAGTAATGGATTCAATTGTTGGTCAAATGGCTCGTACCAGCTACCGTATGGGTGGAAAACTGCACCTTCCGGCAGTTGTTCGTTCACCATTTGGTGGAGGAGTACACACGCCTGAAATGCACGCAGACAGTCTTGAAGGACTAATGGCTCAGTCTCCTGGACTTAAAGTTGTTATCCCTTCAAACCCTTACGATGCAAAAGGTCTTCTAACTTCAGCAATCCGTGACGAAGATCCGGTTGTTTTCCTTGAGCACATGAAACTTTACCGTTCTTTCCGTGATGAAGTTCCTGAAGAACAGTACACTGTACCTCTAGGTAAAGCTGCTGTAGCTAAAGAAGGAACAGACGTAACAGTTGTAGCCTATGGTTACATGGTCCGTGAAGCATTGAAAGCTGCTGAACAGCTTGAAAAAGACGGCGTATCTGTTGAGGTGATCGACCTGCGTACTGTTTCTCCAATCGACTATGAAACTGTTGTAGCTTCTGTTGAGAAAACTGGCCGCATGGTCATGGTTCAGGAAGCTCAGCGCATGGCTGGAGTAGGAAACACGGTTATTTCTGAAGTGTCTCAACGTGCAATCCTTTCTCTGGAAGCACCTATCGGATTTGTTACAGCACCTGATACAGTTTATCCATTCGGACAAGCTGAAAACGCTTGGTTGCCGAACGCTAAGGACATTACTGATTCAATCAAAGAAACCGTTGAATTTTAATATAATTTGATACAGTAAACTCAAAAAGGAACATTCTTTTTAACTCGATACAAGAGAATAGAAAGATTGTTCCTTATTGAGTAAATTTAATTTCTTAAATGAAATCATTATAGAAGGGAAGAAGAATAATGGCTTTTACATTTAAACTCCCTGATGTTGGGGAAGGTATGGCTGAAGGCGAAATCGTCAGCTGGTTAGTTTCTGAGGGAGACACAGTTGAAGAAGGCGATTCGATTGCAGAAATCCAAAACGATAAATCAGTTGAGGAACTAGCTTCTCCAGTTGATGGAACAATCAAAAAATTCTTAGTTGAACCAGGTACAGTAGCTTCTGTAGGAGATCCAATCGTTGAGATCGACGCAGAAGGTCATGAAGGTGGCGAGGAAGAAGCTGATTCAACTGAAGAAGCAGCTGAATCTGAAATGTCATCTGAAGAAACTGCTGCTGGAACAGAAGAAACAGATCCAGCAGGTTCAGAAGGTGCTACTTCCGGTGAGGTAGTTAAAACATCTGATCCGAATAAACGTGTACTGGCTATGCCATCTGTTCGACAATATGCGCGTGAAAAAGATGTAGACATCAGCCTGGTTGAAGCCACTGGTAAAGGTGGACGTACAACTAGAGACGATATCGACCGCTTCTTGCAAGGTGGCGGAGCATCTGCTGAATCTAAATCAGCTGATCAAGGGTCTTCTTCTGAAGAAGGAACTTCAACTGAAAGCAAGCACATTCAACGTGTATCTTCAGAAGCGAAACCATTCAAATCTGGTCGTTCTGATGAAGAAACTAGAGAAAAAATGTCTACTACTCGTAAAGCAATCTCTAAAGCAATGGTCAACAGTTCATTGACAATTCCTTCAGTATCACTGTTCGATGAAGTTGATGTAACTAAATTGATGGCTCACCGCACTAAATTCAAGACGATTGCCGCTGAGCAGGATGTTAAACTGACATTCCTACCTTACATTGTTAAAGCTGTCATCTCAGTTATGAAGAAATTCCCGGCATTGAACTCATCTATCGATGATACAACTGATGAAGTAGTCTACAAAAACTACTTCAATATCGGTATTGCTGCAGATACTGAACAGGGACTTTACGTGCCAGTTGTTTCAGATGCTGATAAGAAATCAATGTTCGACATTGCATCAGAAATTTCAGAACTTGGGGCTAAAGCTCACGAAGGTAAATTGAAATCCAGCGACATGGCTGACGGCTCTATTTCAATTTCCAACATCGGTTCTGTTGGCGGCGGATGGTTCACACCAATCATCAACCACCCTGAAGTTGCCATTCTAGGTGTTGGCCGTATCGCTAAAAAAGCGATCGTAAACGACGAAGGTGAAGTCGTTGCTGCTCCAATGCTTGCATTGTCACTAGTATTCGACCACCGAGTAATCGATGGAGCGACAGGTCAGAAAGCTATGAACGAACTTAAACGTCTATTAGCAGATCCTGAATTATTATTAATGGAAGGATAAGGTGAATCGTAAATGGTAGTAGGAGATTTCGCAATTGAACTGGATACAGTAGTTATCGGAGCTGGACCTGGCGGATACGTAGCTGCAATCAGAGCTGCTCAAATGGGACAGAAAGTTGCTATTGTAGAAAAAGAATATATCGGTGGTGTATGCTTGAACGTTGGATGTATTCCATCTAAAGCATTGATCGCTGCTGGTCACAAATACCAGGATTCTCTTGATTCTACATCTTTTGGTGTATCATCTGAGAACGTAACGATCGACTTCGCTAAAACTCAGGAATGGAAGAACAATCAAGTTGTTTCTAAACTGACTAAAGGTGTTGAAGGTCTGCTTAAGAAGAATAAAGTTGAGATTCTTGACGGAGAAGCTTTCTTCGTTGACGAAAATACTCTACGTGTTATGGGCGAAGATAAAGCTCAGACTTATTCTTTCAACAACGCTATTGTTGCAACAGGAAGCCGTCCGGTTGAAATCCCAGGATTTAAATTCGGTGAACGTGTTCTTGATTCAACTGGCGCATTGAACCTATCTGAAATTCCTGGAAAAATGGCTATCGTCGGTGGTGGATACATCGGTTCTGAATTAGCAGGAGTTTACGCTAACTTAGGTACCGAAGTCACTATCCTTGAAGGTCTGCCATCTATCCTTAATGGTTTCGACAAAGATATGGTTAAACTTGTTGAGAAAAACTTTAAATCTCGTGGCGTTGACATCGTTACTGATGCAATGGCTAAAGAAGCTGTTGTTTCAGATAACGGAGTGACAGTTAAATATGAAGCTAAAGGAGAAGAAAAATCTCTTGACGTGGATTACGTACTTGTCACTGTAGGACGTCGTCCAAACACTGACGAGTTAGGTCTTGAACAGGCTGGCGTTGAAGTTGGAGACCGTGGTCTGATCAAGGTCGACAATCAGGGACGCACGAACGTATCAAGCATCTGGGGCATCGGAGACGTTGTACCTGGACCTGCGTTGGCTCACAAAGCCAGCTATGAAGCTAAAATCGCAGCGGAAGCTATCTCAGGTAAGAAAGTAGCGGTAGATTACCGTGCACTTCCTGCAGTAGCCTTCACTGATCCGGAAATTGCTTCTGTTGGTTTAACAGAAAGTGAAGCGAAAGAACAGGATATGGATATTAAAGTCACTAAATTCCCACTTGGCGGAAACGGACGTGCATTATCTCTTAATGCCACTGAAGGATTTGTCAGACTGGTCACTACAAAAGAAGATAATGTCATTGTAGGGGCTCAGGTTGCAGGAATCAGTGCATCTGATATCATTGCTGAATTAGGGTTAGCTATTGAAAGTGGTATGAATGCTGAAGATATCGCATTGACTATCCACGGCCACCCTTCACTAGGCGAAACAGTTATGGATGCTGCTGAAGCTGCTTTAGGATTACCAATCCACATGTAAGATTCAACAACTGGTTAGAAAGACCTTTAGTATGACTAGAGGTCTTTCTTTCTGTACATAGTCACCGAAGATTTTGCTTTTTGTCTTCACTTTTATTAAAATAAACCTATTCATTCGACACAGAAGAGGAGAATACGATGACAAATCCAGAGAATAGACATGCATTGATTCTACAATGGTTAAAAGAAATCAAGTCATATATTACTGAACAGAAGAACAATGATTTGAACGTCGAGCAGAAAACAGCAGACAACGATCTGGTAACGAAAATGGATCGCTCGATAGAAGAGGAACTAGTAGAAAAAATTCGTAAGCATTTCCCCGATGATAAAGTTGTAGGGGAAGAAGGCTTTGGAGACGATGTATCTAGTATGGATGGGACTGTCTGGTTTATTGACCCAATCGACGGCACACTTAACTTCGTCAAGCAGCAAGAAAACTTCGCCGTTATGCTGGCAGTTTATGAAGATGGAATAGGCCAATCTGCTTATGTGTTTGACATCACGGGAGATAAATTGTACAGCGCAACTAAAGGGAAAGGCGTCAGTTGTAATGGTCAAAGGTTAGCTGAACCTGCGGACCTTTCACTCAGAGAGGGACTGATTGCAGCCAGTTCTGCACTGATGATGAAAGAAGAAAAAACAATTATACGTGAGATTGGAAATACGAGCATGGGAGTACGTATGCTAGGATCTGCTGGTCTTGAGAGTGTAGAGGTAGCTAAGGGAAGTGTAGTGGCTTATGTGGCTTCTAATCTCAAACCTTGGGATGTCGCTCCTGGACTTGTATTTATGGAAGAGTTGGGGATGTCTGCTGTGACGTTTACTAATGAACCGATCGATCTCCTGACTAACAATGACATTGTCTTTTCGACAAAAAATGCACACAAAGACATTATTAAGATGCTTAACGCTTAAAAAACGTTGTACATGTCTTCTAATTACTGATATAATATTCTCTGCAACAATACAGGATATCTGGGAAACATTTATTCTTGAGTTAGGTATTCAGGAGTAAGTGTTTTTTTTTGTGAAAGTATATGAAAGTGTTATGAAAACACTATAAGCCAATTATTGATTTAGAACCACAAACTGGAGGAAATTTATGAATAGACGAGATGATATAAGAAATATTGCAATTATTGCCCACGTTGACCACGGAAAAACTACCTTGGTTGACGAACTGCTGAAACAGTCGGACACTCTGGACGCGCACAGCGAACTAGGGGAAAGAGCTATGGATTCCAACGATATCGAAAGAGAACGTGGTATTACGATTCTTGCGAAAAACACAGCAGTTAAATACAAAGATCACCGTATCAATATTCTGGATACCCCAGGACACGCCGATTTTGGTGGAGAAGTGGAACGAATCATGAAAATGGTTGACGGTGTTATCCTTGTCGTGGATGCTTATGAAGGAACGATGCCTCAGACACGTTTCGTTTTAAAGAAAGCTTTGGAAATGAAACTTCGTCCACTAGTTGTCGTAAACAAAATCGATAAAGATACTGCTAGACCAGCCGAAGTGGTTGACGAAGTATTAGATTTGCTGATCGAACTGGATGCTGACGAAGATCAGCTGGAGTTCCCGGTTATCTATGCCTCTGCAATCAACGGAACAAGCAGCTATTCTGCAGACTTGAGCACTCAGGAAAAAACGATGGAACCAGTCTTTGAAAGTATTCTTAAAGAAGTTCCATCTCCAGTAGATAACAGCGAAGATCCGCTGCAGTTCCAAGTCTCTCTACTTGATTATAACGATTATGTCGGTCGTATCGGAATTGGACGAGTATTCCGTGGAACCATTAAAGTTGGAGATAACGTTACATTAAGTAAACTTGACGGCACAACTAAGAATTTCCGTGTAACCAAATTGTTTGGATACTTCGGTTTACAGCGTGTTGAAATTGAATCGGCTAAAGCAGGCGATCTGATTGCTGTTTCCGGTTTTGAAGATATCTTTGTTGGAGAGACGGTAACACCTGTTGATCATGTAGATCCACTTCCGATCCTTAGAATTGACGAACCAACTTTACAAATGACTTTCGTTGTAAATAACTCTCCATTTGCTGGTAGAGAAGGTAAATTTGTGACTTCTCGTAAAATTGAAGAGCGCTTGATGCTTCAGTTACAGACAGACGTATCATTAAAAGTTGAACAGACAGACTCACCTGACGAATGGATCGTTTCAGGTAGAGGAGAACTGCACCTATCTATTCTTATTGAAAATATGAGAAGAGAAGGATACGAACTGCAAGTTTCCAGACCTGTGGTTATTATTAGAGAATTCGACGGTAAGAAATTTGAACCGTTTGAAAGAGTTCAAATCGATACTCCAGAAGAATACATGGGTAGTGTCATTGAAAACTTAGGAACTAGAAAAGCAGAAATGCAGGACATGATTCATACTGGAAATGGACAAGTTCGTTTAATATTCCTTGCTCCTGCCCGTGGTCTGATTGGATTTACTAACGAATTTCTATCTATGACACGTGGATACGGAATCCTGAACCACACATTTGACCAGTATTTACCAATGCTTAGCGGTAAAACAGGTGAACGTAGAAATGGTGCACTGGTTTCTATGGAAAATGGTGTGGCTACAACTTACGGCATTATGAACCTGGAAGATCGTGGAGTGATCTTCGTAGAACCGGGTACTGAGATTTACGAAGGAATGATCGTTGGTCAGCATAACCGTGACAATGATCTGGCCGTTAACCTGACTAAAGAAAAACAGAAAACAAATATTCGTTCAGCTAACAAGGATCAGACCAATGTCATCAAGCGTCCAAGAATCATGACACTTGAAGAATCACTTGAGTTCCTGGCTGACGATGAGTACTGTGAAGTAACGCCTGAGTCAATCAGACTGAGAAAGAAGATACTGAACAAGAATGAACGTGAAAAAGCAGCTAAGAAATCTAACAGCTAATTAAACTGTGTGATAGTCTGAAGCTGATCTCCAGGTCATATAGCCTTTCACATTCCTGAGCAGTATGCTATACTAATGTAAGTTATAGACTACTTATGGATGATAAGGAAAGGAAATGCCTATGGATCAGCTGCAGACTGCTCTAGCTAAAGATGTTCTTAACGAAGATGCGAAAAAGATATCATCACTGATTGAAAATCAGCAGCATCTTTGTGTATCGTGTCCTGCTTTTGAAGAAGTCATAGATACTCAAATGTTCGGATTTTCGAAGAAAGTAGAATTTGCTATCGCTATGGGTATGATTGATGAAGAAGAAGGGCATCTGATGCTCGGGACCCTTGAGAAACATTTAAATGATGTTTACTCAGAGGCTTTTAACTCTAAACAAAATGACTGAAACTTAAAAAACCCTCTCACAAAGAGGGTTTTTTTGATATAATGAAAAAAACTCTTGAAGGTGAATCTAATGAGCGAACAAAAAAATGGAAGAGCCGGGCTTATCGTATGGCTTTATACTACAAAATATGTAAATAAACTAAAACGTTATGGGCTAGTGCACTATGTCTCTAAAAATATTAATTACGCAGTTCTGTATGTGAACAAGGACGAACGTGAAGATCTGAGTAGAACCATCAGCAAACAGCATTTCGTCAGAAAAGTGGAAAATGCCTACCAGTGCGAGCTGCCGAAGACATTTGACGGTGTTCTCGACAAAGTGACGGAGATGGCAAAGAAAAAAACTGAACTTGAAAAATCTGAACTGGAAACATCCAGACGAGTCATTTAACGTAATTCCGAAAGAAGTCTCCCACTTCTAAACGTATGGGTACGAAGCACCAGTGAAAGTGGGAGATGAATTTCGGTCAAGCGATAGCTTGAAGTCGCGAACTTCCGTTTCATTTGGTATACTTCTTGTGTAGACGAAAACCAAGTCTATACTTAGGCGATAACCAAGCCTACTAAGTATTCCTTGGCATTAGCCAAGTAAAAGAAAACCTATGAGGCAGGGACTGCCTTTTGAGCCTACCCATATCCGATTCCTCTGTCTGCATGAATTTTGTGCAAACAAGAATGGAGTTCGTAGGAAGCTCCCACTTCAAAATCCAAAGGATTTAAGTGGTGGGTAGTTCACTTATAAGATAAAGGATGGAAATATATGCGTGTAATCTCCGGTGAGTATGGTGGGAGACCCTTAAAAAGCTTAAAAGGATCGAACACCAGACCAACGACGGATAAAATCAAGGAATCTCTCTTTCATATGATAGGTCCTTATTTCAGTGGAGGAACTGCACTTGATCTTTATTCCGGAAGCGGCTCTCTTGGAATAGAAGCGGTCTCAAGGGGTATGGATAAAGCCTATCTGGTGGATATCAATCAGTCAGCTGTATCTGTGATAAATGAGAACGTAAAAATGACAAGAGAAGAAGATAAATTTACAGTATGGAAAAAGAAAGACAGGCAGGCACTTGCTAGTCTTAAAACAGCAGAAGAAACATTTGACTTAGTGTTTCTGGATCCTCCTTATGCGAAGCAGCAGATAGAAGAGGTTATCGGACTTCTGGTATCGTATGAGCTTCTCAAACCGGACGCACTGATTGTATGTGAAACGGATAAACACGTCCTGATCACTCCTACCAGTCACAGGCTGGCAGTATATAAAGAAAAGACATATGGTACCACTAAACTGACTATATTTGAATGGGTGGAAGAATAAGTGAAAAAAGCAATGTATGTCGGCAGTTTTGATCCTGTGACAAGTGGACATATCAATATTCTTGTACGTGCGTCACGACTGTTTGATGAAGTTGTCGTAGTCGTCAGTGCCAATACAGCGAAAAAATACTGGTTCTCAGTCGATCAGCGTGTTGACATGATCCGAACCGCTCTTGAGGATAACGGAGTCAGACAGGTGAGTGTAATGGCTCACGACGGTCTGACCGTTTCTCTTGCAGAAGAACTGGATATTTCCATATTGATCAGAGGTATCCGGTCAATTAAAGATATGGAATATGAGGTAGATATCGCGACCTTGAATAAGATACAGAATAATAATATCGAGACAGTCTTTCTGATATCCGATGAACAGTATCGGTCGATCAGTTCGACTATGGTCAAGGAAATTGCCTATTACAATGGGAAAATCGATTCACTTGTTCCTTCTAATGTAGCTGGAGCACTTATAGATGCAGTAATTAAAAGGCGGTCCTCTTAAGTGAAAAAAAGAAAAATTATTAAAGGTATAATCTATGCCACTGTTTTCTACTTCTTTTTCTTTGTGCCGATTCCTTATTATATTGAAAGACCGGGTAGTGCCGTTGAAATAAATCCGCTGGTTGAAGTCGAAGGTGTAGTGGAACCTGTCGATGGAAGGTATATGTTGACGACAGTCGAAATGTTTCAGGCAACGCCTTTCACCAGCTTTTTCCAGTTCCTCCCTTTTCACTCCGGTGTCTGGGAGAATCAGTTACTTGGTCAGATAGATGATTATGAAGAATACCGGACTATGCAGAGGTATTTCATGAGCAATTCGATTGATATGGCGAAAGTCGCTGCATTCGAGGAAGCAGGCTTGCCTTATGACATCGATTACCTAGGCGTATATGTAATGAGTGTATCAGACGAGTCTCAGTTTGAAGACGAGCTCTCTCCAGGAGACATTATTCTGGAACTGAACGGTGAGCGCTTTGAAAACACTCAGCAATTCGTTGATAGCGTAAGTGGGAAGGATGCCGGAGATACGGTCTCCCTTCTTATTGAAAGAGATGGCGAAGAACTGACGGTCAATGGTGATCTTGTCGTGCTTGAAAGTACGGGTCAGCCAGGTATTGGAATTACTCTTGTGACCAGGACACAAGTAGAAACTGATCCGACAGTAGTCATCAACTCTGGAAATATAGGTGGCCCCTCAGCAGGTCTGATGTTTGCCTTGGAAGTCTATACACAGATTACAGATTTCCCCTTAAATAACCTGCAGGTAGCTGGAACTGGAACCATCAATGAGTTCGGGGAAGTTGGTCGCATTGGTGGCGTCGATAAAAAAGTCGTAGCTGCTGACAGAGAAGGGGCAGATATCTTCTTTGTACCTGACGATCACGTAGATGAGGAGACGATTGCTCTTATACCGGATTACGTGTCGAATTATTATCTTGCCTTGGAAACAGCTGAAGCAATTGATACAGAGATGGAAATCGTTCCTGTACAACATATCAGCGATGCTATCAGCTATTTGGATCAGCTGGTTGGTGATTAAGGTACAGCTGAACAGCGCTTTAAATTATAGAAAACCGCAAATCTGGGTGTCCTCCCGAGATTTGCGGTTTTTGTATTCTTAGAAAGGCTTTCTTTTAGATGTATTTTAGATAATCTGCGAATAAATACATCAGACAAAACGGTGATAAAGAGATTCTATAATTGAAGAATCTCATCTAGAGGATGGTATTCTCATCAGAAGATATCTTTTGATGATCGAATAGCTGCTTGATTCATTTTAAGACTCACTCAATTCATCCGTTATGTCTGGTCTGATCTGGTTTTAAGACGTTTTTTAGAACCAACTTGTTGCAACTAAAAGCTCGAGTCTGTCGCAAAAGTTGTCTTAGCAGCAACTCCCTATGCCTGCAAACTTATTGCTTCACTCAATCCATTACAAAAAAACGACATTAATTTAGTGAGTTTTAGCTTAAATGGTAAATATGTATAGTATGACCAGAAGGGAGAGTGAAGTGGGTACGTTTGAAAAATTGAAACCATTTATCATTACTGCAGTGGCTGCGGCAGTTATTGCTTTAGTAGGCTACAGACTGCTTATAATAAAGCAAGCTCCGTACGAGCAGCTGCCGTCGAGTGAGGAGCAGACGCTGGATAGCTTGTTGTCAGCAGATGAGCTTCCCAAAGACGAAGGCGGAGACAATATTGTGGATGCAGCCTCACCCAATACCGACAAGGGTCAAGTATCGACTGTATTTGTAGACGTGAAAGGGGCGGTCAACCAACCCGGTGTCTACGAAATGCAGTCTGGACAGCGTGTAGCGGATGCTGTCCAAGTTTCTGGAGGAACAGTGGAGCAGGCGGAGGTGAAAGCAGTCAATTTCGCCCAGCTCCTATATGATGAAATGGTCATTTACATTCCATATGAAGGAGAAGAGGCTGATCTGCCACTCTTTGAGATCAGCCCGTACGGAGAAGAGACAGATAAAGGTAAAATAAACATCAATACCGCGGGAGTAGGAGAACTGTTGGAATTAAATGGCATAGGGCCACAAAAAGCAGAAGCTATTGTTATTTATAGGGAAGAACAAGGTCCATTTGAAAAACCAGAAGACATCGTAAATGTATCGGGAATAGGAGAAAAGACGTTTGAAAAAATCCAGGATCAGATTATCGTACATTGACAGAGAATATTGCTTCACAAGTTCCGCTCTTGTATACTGTATAAATAGGTTAGACACTGAACATATTGAACACATTTGACAAGGAGTGACAAGATGAATGAGAGAATACCATGGGACCAGTACTTTATGTCTCAGAGCATGCTTCTATCCATGAGAAGCACCTGCTCGAGACTTGCAGTGGGTGCCACGATTGTCAGAGACAAACGAGTGATTTCCGGGGGCTACAATGGATCGGTAAGCGGTGATGTTCATTGCATCGATGAAGGCTGTTTTGTCGTCGACGGACATTGTGTGCGAACAGTCCATGCAGAAGCTAATGCGCTGCTTCAATGTGCCAAGTTCGGTGTGAAAACTGAAGGAGCCGATCTCTATGTCACTCATTTTCCTTGTCTGCAATGTACAAAACAGCTTATACAGAGCGGGATTCAAAAAATATATTATCTGAATGATTATCGAAACCATCAGTATGCCGTTGAATTGCTTAAAAAAGCCGGTGTCCTGACGGAAAAAATATCTGTACCGACGGATTTCTTCAAAACAATCGAGCACGTTTACACTGATCCTGTTTAATAATTCCTGACTAGTGATTAGAGGAAGACTGATCATCTTTTCTATTCTGATAGGTTTACTGGTATCGTATATCCTGACGGGGTATACTGTGCTTCTTCTCATACTCATCAGCGCCATGATTAAAACAGTAAGGTCTGCGGACCGTCGTCTGACAGGACTGATTATTTTCAGTCTAGCTGTCGTCACTATCCGTATGCACGCAGCTGACGATCAATTTGATCCGTCGGACTCTATTCCAGAAGACTCCTATCTTGTTGAAGTTAAGCAAACAAGTTGGACCGTAGATGGCGATCGTCTTCGTTTTCAAGGGTTTGCAATGAACGAAAAGGTTAGTCATGAAGTCATGGTGGTACACCGATTATCCAGCGAACAGGAAAAAGAAGAACGCAGAGCACTTATTCCATCTCACTTGTTGATTGAAGGCGAGTTAAACCAGCCAGGTCAGGCAACCAACTTCAATCAGTTTGATTATCGGACCTATCTGAATCGAAAGAATATAACCTATGTTCTGTATACGAATGAGATAGAAGACATTGACCTTGCGCCATCCTTTTTAGAACGGGCCTACAAAACAGATCCGCTTAGACAAGACCTGCTGAATTATTGTGACCGGATCTTTCAGCCGACTACCGGACGCTATATCAAAGCATTGATATTTGCAGACAGGCGGGAACTGGGAGCGGAAGTGACCGAGACCTTCAAGAAGTTAGGAATCATTCATCTTCTTAGTATTTCGGGACTACATGTCTCACTGCTGATTGGTATGATGGACCGAATTATGACTGGTATGACTGTGACCAGAGAGTCGAAGAGGCTGGTCTTTCTTTTCATCCTGCCGGTGTTCTACATATTTGCGGGTTTTGGCATAAGCATATACCGGGCGGCCATGCAGGCATGGATCCGATACCTTTCCGATACTCTCGACTGGCACCTGACATCGCTTGACTGTTGGGGACTCACATTCTGTCTTGCCGTGTTTGTACGGCCAGTGATCATCTTTTCAGTGGGCTTTCAGCTGAGCTTTCTTATGAGCTTCATCCTTCTGTTTCTTTCTGATCAGGCCTTTTTCAGGGATCTGTCGGGAATAAAGCAGATAGTTCTCGTCAACTGTGCACTATTCGCTTTTTCCGTACCAGTTCTCAGCTTTCATTTCTACGAGCTGTCCTGGGGCGTGCTCTTTTTAAACAGTCTGTTCGTACCGTATGTCACCTATCTTCTTATGCCAGCGCTTCTCATTCTTTTCGTTAGCTCACCGCTTCTTGCACTTACTCAATTCGGGCTTATTCTGGATGAACTGGTCAGGTGGGTGATTGTCATTATGGAAAAGGCGAGTCTGATCATTGATCAGGCGATGTCACTGATGGTCGTCACAGGAAGGTTCAGTGGAACCATGATTGTACTATGGATCGTCTTCTGTATTTTAGGACTGCTTCAAGTGGAAAAGAGTAAAAAGTTAATTTCTACCATACCGGTTGCAGCTTTGCTCCTGCTGCTTATAAATGTGAATACCTATTCACCGATCGGCCAGGTTATGATGATCGATGTGGGTCAGGGCGATGCAGTTCTGATTAAAGAACCATTCGGGAGAGGATCTGTTCTGATCGACACTGGAGGCTTACAGGTATGGAATGAAAAGGAAGAGTGGCAGATCAGAAGCAATGACTATACGCTGGGAGAAGAGGTACTGATTCCTGTGATGAAAAGTCTGGGAATCAGAACACTCGATCAGCTGGTGATTACCCATCCGCATTGGGACCATTATGGTGCCATGAGCGAACTTATCCATTCCTTTCCTGTGAAGACGTTGGTGATGAATGACTTTACAAAAAACCACTCAGCCTTTCGACAGTCTCTTTCCCAGATAAAGGAAGGTGCCTTGAACGTTCGAATTATAAAACCCGATGAACCTGTGAAGCTGACAGATCAGCTTCATGTCATTCATGACAACTGGACAGATCAGACGAATGAAAACAACCAGTCTATCGTTCTGCTGGGCAAATATGGAAGACTGGACTGGCTGTTTACGGGAGACATAGAGGAAGTAAGAGAAAAGAATATAATGAAGCACTTCCCTGAACTGAATGTCGATGTACTGAAAGTTGCTCACCATGGTAGTAGGACGTCTACACACGAAGCATTTTTAAAACAGATCGACCCTGACTATGCTCTGATATCTGTTGGGGAGAACAACCGATTCGGTCATCCTAATCGGGAAAAAATCGATCAGCTGAGCGGATATCCGGTCTCTCTGTTTCGAACCGACGAGAATGGGGGCATACGCTATACCTATTCGGACCTCAAGTATCTGGACAATTACCTTCAGAAAAAAGGGGCATTTAACGTAATGACTGATAACGATAGTAAGGAGTCAAATGATGAAAACAGCTTTTAAGCAACTGAAATCCATTTCCAATGATAAGCTCAACAGCTGTTATCTGATTTGGGGAACAGAAGAACTTCTCCTGGATAACGCTGTAAAAGCCTTCAATAAGAGAATGGAAGAAGATAATGAAGACCCGATGAACATCTACCATTTCGATCTGTCCGACACCCCGATACAGGATGTCATTCATGAAGCTGAAAGTTATCCTTTTTTCGGGGGTAATAAGCTGATCATTGTACATGACAGCTATATCTTTACAGGAAAAAAGGTGACACATTCCTTTACTCATGAAATTGAGCAGCTGGAAAGGTATATCAATGATCCTTCTGAGTTTTCAGTTCTGGTTTTTCTAGCACCGTATGATAAGCTGGATAAGCGGAAGAAAATAACCAAACTTGTATTGAAGAAGGCTGAAGTAATTGAAGCCAACCCGGATAAGCAGACGGATGTAAAAGAATATGCGCTGTCTTTTTTCAGTCAGAAAGGATTGTCGATTTCCAGAGAAGGAGTAGATCTTTTAGTTAATCTGACCGATCATAATCTGACTCGAACGATCAGAGAAGCGGAGAAGCTGGCCTTATACCACTCAGGAGAAACGGCAGTATCGATCGATGCGATTCATCAGCTGGTATCCAAGTCACTGGAACAGAATATCTTTGAGCTGAACGAACGCGTACTTAAAAAAGATGTCGGTGGATCGATCCAGCTTTATCAGGATCTGCTGACTCAGAAAGAAGACCCTGTAAAGATTTTAGCTTTGATGATCAGTCAGTTCAGACTGCTCCTGCAGGTGAAGATACTTAAGAACAAGGGATATCAGCAGTCTGATATCGCAACGATACTGAAAGTACACCCTTATCGTATAAAACTGGCTGTACAGAAACAGCAGAAGTTTCCTCAGCCTGTACTGTCTCAAGCGCATCACATGCTTATAACTGCAGACCATGAAATAAAGACTGGAAAGGTCGATCCTGAGCTGCAAATCGAGCTGTTTATTTGGAAATTCTCCAAACTGCAGGAGAAGATATAAGCAATGAATGAAAAAATCATTGAAAAAAGCTTGCAGATATTGTAAAATGAGGAATGTTGAATAAATCAACTGTTAAGGTTGTCATTTATTGCAGGATATGAGCAATAATCTGTAGACCAATTTAATTGAGACGATATAAGGAGTGTTTTACCTATGCCAAACATGATTCAAACTGAAAAAAGACAGAGACAAGACGTTAAGAAGAGACTGAATAACATGAGTCAGGTTACTTCAATGAGAACAGCTAAGAAAAAATTTGTTGCTGCGGTAGACAGCAACGCAGACAACGCTCAGGAGCTTTACAGAAAAGCTGTTAAAGCGATCGATAAAGCTGCTGCAAAAGGTCTTGTTCATCCGAACAAAGCTGCTAGAGACAAGTCCCGTTTAAGCAAAAAATTAGCATAATTGACTGAAAAGTATTCTCTTGAGACGCAAAGTCTTTGAGAATACTTTTTTTATGATAAACTAAGCTTGAATGACTGCTAGAGAGGGGAATTTATTTGGTCGAACAAGCATTTAAACTGAAATCAGTATACCAGCCAGGGGGAGACCAGCCTGAAGCAATAAAGAAATTGGTCAAGGGAATCAAGGAGAACCAGAAAGAGCAAGTTTTACTTGGAGCGACAGGGACTGGGAAGACATTTACCATGTCCAACGTAATTCAGGAAGTGAACAAGCCAACACTTGTCATGGCACATAACAAGACATTGGCCGGTCAACTTTATACGGAGTTTAAGGAATTCTTTCCGGACAATGCTGTCGAATACTTCGTCAGTTATTACGACTACTATCAGCCTGAAGCATACGTGCCGTCTTCCGACACCTTCATTGAAAAGGATGCCAGCATTAATGATGAAATAGATAAGTTGCGACACTCTGCGACAAGTGCTTTGCTTGAGCGAAGAGATGTGATTGTAGTTGCTTCTGTATCCTGTATTTATGGACTGGTCAATCCGAAAGATTACGCGGAACACGTCCTTTCTCTGCGTTCAGGAATGGAAATCAGCAGGGAAACGCTGCTCAGACGCCTAGTCGATATGCAGTTTGAACGAAACGACATTGATTTTCAGCGTGGACGCTTTCGTGTTCGCGGGGATATCATTGAAGTTTTCCTTGCCTCCAGAGAAAGTGAAGCCATTCGTATTGAGATGTTCGGTGATGAGATAGACAGGATTAGAGAAGTTGATGTTCTGACAGGTGAAGTCAAAGCGGATCTGTCTCACGTACCGATCTTCCCTGCCACTCACTTCGTTTCAAATGATGAACAGACTAGGTCGGCTATCGAATCCATTCAGGCAGAACTGAAGGACCGTCTGGAAGAATTGAAAAGAGATAATAAACTGCTCGAAGCACAGCGACTGGAACAGCGGACGAATTATGATATTGAAATGATGATGGAAATGGGCTACTGTTCAGGCATAGAGAACTATTCTAGACACTTGGATGGCCGGAAGCCTGGTCAAGCACCCTATACACTGCTGGACTTCTTCCCTGAAGACTCTCTTTTCATTATTGATGAATCTCATATCACTATGCCTCAGATCAGAGGGATGTACAATGGGGACAGAGCCAGAAAACAGCAGTTGATCGATCATGGTTTCCGCCTGCCGAGCGCACTGGATAACCGCCCGCTGCGCCTGGAAGAGTTTGAAGAACGCGTGCCTCAGATCAACTATATTTCAGCTACGCCGGCTGATTATGAAATGAACCGATCCAGTCAAATCGTCGAGCAGATCATTAGACCAACAGGCCTGCTTGATCCAATCGTTGAAGTCCGTCCGATCAAAGGACAGATTGATGACTTGATCGAAGAAATCAATGATCGAGTCGAGAAAGACGAAAGAGTCTTCATTACGACATTGACCAAGAAAATGTCCGAGGACTTGACCGACTACCTTAAAGAGGTAGGGATAAAAGTCGAATACTTGCATAGTGACGTTAAGACGCTGGAACGGACACAGATCATCCGGGACCTTCGTGTCGGGAAGTTTGACGTTCTGATCGGAATCAACTTGCTTAGAGAAGGTCTGGACGTTCCCGAAGTCTCTATGGTTGCTATTCTGGATGCAGATAAGGAAGGATTCCTGAGAAGTGCCCGTTCACTGATTCAGACTATCGGACGAGCTGCTCGAAATGAAAATGGCCGAGTGATCATGTACGCAGACCGTATAACGGACTCAATGAAGCAGGCAATAGAGGAAACCGAACGTCGTCGCCAGATTCAGGAAGAGTATAATAAGGAACATGGCACCACGCCGAAGACGATCAAAAAAGAAGTAAGAGATCTTATCAGAATCTCTACCGTTGTTGATGATGAAGAAAAAGACTTGTCAGAAGAAGTCGTCAAGCAACTGTCCAGAGAAGAGAGACGACAGCTGATCGAAACAATGGAGCTGGAAATGAAAGAAGCAGCGAAAGAACTAGACTTCGAGAAAGCCGCACAACTACGGGATGTTGTCATGGAATTAAAGACGAAATATTCATAATCTATAAATATCCGGTTGACTTTTTTACAGTAAACCTTTAGAGTTAATTTAAATTAAATAACTGTCCTTTAAAGATAGTCCAGAGAGGCTAAGAAGGAGACGCGTATCTTCATGATGTACCAGAGAGTATGTATGGAGATAATAGTCAGGTAGACTGGTTATGCCAGAACTGCCGGATTATGCCCAACAAAACAGTCAATGGGAAGCACTCTTATCTTAGATGGATAGGAGTGCTTTTTTGTATACTTCAAACGAAGTAAGTGACATGCTTTATCGGCAGATATTTAATAAAAAAGCTGGACATAGAAATATGCTTTTCAGCTGTCTACAGGAGGCAGGTCATGGAAAATAAAACAGTAGTAGAAGTTGTCAACGAAGCGGCAATCAAACGGGCACTGACACGTATTACTTATGAGATTATTGAAAAAAATAAAGGGATCGAGAAACTGGTGCTTGCAGGTATCCGTACGAGAGGAATCATTTTAGCCCAGAGAATTGCAGATCGTATTCTTGAACTGGAAGGCGAATCGGTCGAAGTAATAGAGCTGGACACATCATTGTATCGCGATGACAGAGAAGATGATGCTTCTGCAGCACAGGTATCAGCCGGACATGTTCAGGATGCAGCCGGTAAAAAAGTAGTGATTATTGATGATGTACTGTATACAGGCAGAACTATACGAGCAGCCCTTGATGCTATAATCGATAGAGGAAGACCTGAAAAAATATATCTAGCTGTACTGATAGACAGAGGCAATCGGGAGCTTCCCATAAGGGCAGATTTTGTCGGCAAGAATCTTCCAACTTCCCGTGAAGAGTCCGTTCAGGTTTATTTGAATGAAGCAGATGGAAAAGAACACGTAGATATAATAAAACCGTCATGAACAAAGTGATGTGAGCTTTAACTGAAGCCCCGTGAGGCACAGAAGGTCACAGGATAGACTATGAGTACAAAGGATGCTTGGGGGCTCCGTGAGTTCATTCAGCTAAAATAGCTGAAAGGATCGTAAGCCTGACTTGCAGCTGTTATTGTTTCATAGTTATTCCCGTGAAGACCCGGTGTCCCTGGATACACCGGGTCTTTTAATATCCAGAGAGCCACTGAATATCCGTAAATACAAAGGAGGAAGAAATGGATACGTCAGAAAGAAGACAGGCCAGACACTTTGTTTCATTGAATAATTATAACGAGAATGACATCATGTCATTAATAAAGAAGGCACTTGCCTACAAGCATAACTTATCTGTTCCTAAGTACAAGGGAATGTATGCCGTGAACTGCTTTTTTGAAGAAA
Source organism: Alkalibacterium thalassium (assembly GCF_900101165.1). Lineage (GTDB taxonomy): Bacteria > Bacillota > Bacilli > Lactobacillales > Carnobacteriaceae_A > Alkalibacterium > Alkalibacterium indicireducens. The sequence continues at coordinate 25,278 of NZ_FNFK01000005.1, forward strand.
GTACGCGCACACACAAAAGCTTTGAGATGGCTGAAAAAAAATTAGGAATGGATGTGCTGGATTTTCAGCCCTCCATGAGTAGTGTCAGGAAAGGTGAAAGTCTCTATGACACGGTTCTTACCTTTCAGTCACTGGGAATCGATCTGATGGTTATCAGACACAGTGATGTTGCTTACTATAACCAGCTGATCGACAGCGAGTCCATTACATGCTCAATCGTCAATGGAGGAGATGGTGCCGGACAGCACCCTAGTCAGTCTTTACTTGATCTTATGACGATTTATGAAGAATTTGGAACATTTAAAGGTGTGAAGGTCGCCATAGCAGGGGATATCCTTCACTCAAGAGTAGCCAGAAGCAATATGCAGATCCTGAAGAAACTTGGAGCCGAACTCTTTTTTTCCGGTCCGGAAGAGTTTCTTGGAACTGAATGTCAGACATATGGCGAGTACAGATCTATTGATGAACTGGCAGATCAAGTCGATGTTGTAATGCTACTTCGGGTTCAGCGTGAAAGACATATACAGCAGCCAAGTCACGAGCTGGATGTCTCATATTTGGCTCAGTATGGGTTGACCAAAGAAAGAGAATCCAGAATGCACAGAAAAGCCATCATCATGCACCCGGCACCAGTTAACCGAGGCATCGAAATTACTGATGAGCTGGTAGAATGTGATCGATCGAGAATAGTCAGACAGATGGAAAATGGAGTATTTGCACGTATGGCAATTATAGATTCGATTTTAAACTAAAAAACAGGGGATGACACGTGTGTCAATTTTAATAAAAAATGCAGAAATAATTGATGGAACAGGACAGACTCGTCAAGTAGATATATACACTGACAAGGGAATCATTCAGAAAATTGGTATGAATCTTGATGATGAAGCTGGACGGATACTGGATGCTGAAGGAAAATTGGTTTCACCTGGACTGATTGATGTACATGTCCATCTTAGAGAACCGGGCTATGAGTACAAAGAAACGATCGAGAGTGGGTCAAAGGCAGCAGCTCGAGGCGGATTTACAACTATCTGTGCTATGCCGAATCTCAGCCCAGTTCCTGATACGCCTGAACGATTCAAGAAAATCATAGAGAGAATAGATGAGAATGCGCAGGTCAAAGTGAAACATTACGCTCCGATAACAAGGGAACTTACAAGCAATGAACTGACTGATCAGAAGGCTATGTTAGAAGAAGGAGCCTTTGCTTTTACAAATGACGGTGTCGGAGTTCAGACAGCTGGAATAATGTATAAAGCAATGCTTGAAGCCGCAGAAAATGGCGCAGCACTAGTGGCTCATACCGAAGATGACAGCCTCCTGTTTAATGGTGTGATGCATGAAGGGAAAAGAAATAAGGAACTGAACCTTCCCGGCATGCTGCAGCTGACTGAGTCAACGCAGATTGCAAGAGATGTCCTGCTGGCTGAAGCCACTGGAGCTCATTACCATGTCTGTCATGTGTCAGCAAAAGAAAGTGTGCGTGTTATTCGAGATGCAAAACGTTCTGGAATCAACGTGACGGCAGAGGTCACACCACACCATTTACTTTTATGTGATGAGGATATCCCTTCTGATACAAGCCAGTATAAAATGAATCCCCCTTTGCGCAGCAGAGAGGACAGAGAGGCTCTGATCGAAGGGCTGATTGATGGGACGATCGACATGATCGCCACAGATCACGCTCCTCATAGCGATGAAGAGAAAAGCGGATCAATGATCGGGTCTCCTTTTGGCATTGTGGGAAGCGAAACAGCTTTTGCTCTGTTATACACTTATCTTGTTAAAAAAGGGAAGCTCAGCTTAGATCAGCTGATTAGTAAGTTGACCACCATCCCTGCAGATATATTTCAAATGGAAACTGGAAGAATCGAAGTTGGGGCACCAGCAGATCTGGCCTGCTTTGATCTGGGTGGGGAAGAACGTATCTCGCGTGAGGATTTCCTCTCAAAATCTTCAAATACCCCATTCTTAGGCTGGAAAGTCAACGGACTGACAGTATTTACAATGGTTGATGGTCAAGTCGTATATGAGGGGGAGAACATATGAAAAAAAGAATGCTCGTACTGGAAGACGGAAATGTCTTTAAAGGATTCGGATTTGGTGCTGACAAAGAAACGATCGGAGAAGTCGTGTTCAACACAGGAATGACCGGTTATCAGGAATCGATCACTGATCAGTCATACAATGGTCAGCTGCTGACTTTTACTTATCCTTTAGTAGGAAATGCAGGCATAAACAGGGATGACTACGAATCCATTTTCCCAACGATAAAAGCTGTGATCGTCAAAGAATTTGCGAGACGACCATCAAACTGGCGAAGCAGAATGAATCTGGATGAATTTTTAACAGAAAAAGATATTCCGGGGCTTACTGGTGTCGATACGAGGCGACTAACGCGAGTGATTCGTGAACACGGTGCTATGAAAGCCATTTTAACGGATTTTACAGAAGAGACTGATGCATTGATCGATCGGCTTAAATCCGTTACTCTTCCGACTGATCAGGTTGCTCAAGTGTCTACTGAACGCCCTTATGTCAGTCCTCAAAATGGACGTCGCGTGATTGTCATCGATTTTGGTCTGAAGCATAGTATCCTGCATGAATTGAATAAAAGAGAATGTCATGTAACGGTTCTGCCGCATGATACAAAAGCAGAAACCATACTTAATCTGAAACCTGACGGGGTGATGCTGACGAACGGCCCAGGGGATCCTAAAGATCTGCCGTATGCTCATGACATGATCAGAGAACTACAGAAACATGTACCGATTTTCGGGATATGTCTTGGTCATCAGCTGATTGCTCTGGCGAATGGTGCAGATACGTTTAAAATGACTTTTGGTCATAGAGGATTTAATCACCCAGTACGTGAGATCGCGACTGGTCGAATCGATTTTACGTCTCAGAACCACGGATATGCGGTATCTGAAGAATCAGTCGATAATAATGAACTGAGAATCACACACATTGAAATCAATGATGGAACAGTTGAAGGCTTGAGACATCGCCGGTATCCGGTGTTCAGCGTACAGTATCATCCGGATGCTGCACCTGGTCCTCATGATGCCGCAGACCTGTTCGACCAGTTTATTGAAGAAATAGATGCATGGAAGGTGGAAGAAACGAATGCCTAAGCGAACAGACATGAAGACGATTGTAGTGATTGGCTCTGGACCAATCATCATCGGGCAGGCTGCAGAATTTGACTATGCCGGGACTCAGGCGTGTCTTGCTCTGAGAGAAGAAGGCTATGAAGTGGTCCTTATCAACTCTAACCCGGCTACGATCATGACGGATAAGGAGATAGCAGATAGAGTGTATATCGAACCTCTGACTGTCGAATTTATTTCAAGAATACTGAGAAAAGAGCGACCGGATGCACTGCTTCCGACCTTGGGTGGACAGATGGGACTGAATATGGCGATTGCGCTCAATGAGACAGGCATACTTGATGAGCTGGGAATCGAGCTGCTGGGTACTCGTCTATCAGCTATTAATAAAGCAGAAGACCGCGATCAGTTTAGAGAACTGATGAGAGAGTTGAATGAACCTGTACCGGACAGCGACATTGTTCATACCACCCAGGAAGCATTGGATTTCGCAGACTCAATCGGTTATCCCGTTATTGTCAGACCGGCATTTACCATGGGTGGAACTGGAGGCGGACTGTGTGACAATGAAAAAGAACTGCACGACATCGTTGGAAATGGACTGAAACTGTCTCCAGTGAACCAGTGTCTGATCGAGCGCAGTATTGCCGGATATAAAGAGATTGAATACGAGGTCATGAGAGATTCTGATGACAATGCGATGGTCGTGTGTAATATGGAAAATATCGATCCCGTCGGCATTCATACGGGAGATTCGATCGTGATTGCGCCTAGTCAGACCCTGACCGACAAGGAATATCAGCTGCTGAGAGATGCCTCCCTTAAAATCATTAGAGCATTGGGTATTGAAGGGGGATGTAACGTCCAGCTGGCTCTTGACCCGAACAGTTTTGATTACTTCGTAATTGAAGTCAATCCAAGAGTAAGCCGATCCTCTGCTCTGGCCAGTAAAGCTACAGGTTATCCTATTGCTAAACTTGCAGCTAAAATCGCTGTAGGATTGACTTTAGATGAAATGAAAAACCCTGTCACTGAAACGACATATGCCCAGTTCGAACCAGCTCTGGATTATGTAGTTGCTAAGATCCCGAGATGGCCTTTCGATAAATTTGAAACAGGGGACCGCACACTGACTACTCAAATGAAAGCGACAGGTGAAGTTATGTCGATTGGTCGGACTATTGAAGAAAGTTTATTGAAGGCTGTCCGGTCACTTGAAATAGGGGTCAGCCATATACAGCTGGCTGAGCTGGATCATCTTGACGATGACCAGCTGATCAACAAGACAGTCAAAGCTCAGGATGACCGTCTGTTTTATCTTGTTGAAGCCATTAGAAGAGGGTATCCAGTGGAAGAACTCGCGTCACTGACAAAAATCGACTTATTCTTCCTCGACAAACTGCTTCATATCGTCGAAATCGAACAGCGGCTGACAGAAGGTCGGTGGGATCTTGATCTGCTTGCCTATGCTAAATCCTATGGCTTTTCTGACTGGAAAATAGCTGAACTATGGAATGCGACCGAAGATGAAATCAGTCAGTTCAGAGTCATGCATGAGCTTCTGCCGGTGTACAAGACGGTCGATACGTGTGCTGCTGAATTCGAATCATCCACGCCCTATTTCTACAGTACTTATGAAGAGGAGCAGGAGAGCTTGGTTACAGATAAACAGTCAGTGCTTGTCTTGGGTTCCGGTCCGATCCGCATAGGGCAGGGGGTTGAATTCGATTATGCGACCGTCCATTCAGTTAAAGCCATTCAGGAAGCTGGGTATGAGGCGATCATAATGAACAACAATCCGGAAACTGTGTCTACAGACTTTTCCATTTCGGATAAGCTGTACTTTGAACCTTTGACAGTTGAAGATGTCATGAATGTTATCCAGCTGGAAAATCCAGTAGGAGTGATTGTTCAGTTTGGTGGACAGACGGCTATCAATCTGGCTGAACCTTTACAAAAACGTGGGGTTAAAATTCTTGGGACTACTGTTGAAGATCTGGATCGAGCAGAGAACAGAGATGAATTTGAGAAAGCCCTGAAGAGTCTGAGTATTCTTCAGCCTGAGGGAGGAACCGCTGTTACGGAAGAACAAGCGCTGACTATAGCCTCTTCTATAGGCTATCCGGTTCTTGTCCGTCCGAGTTATGTACTTGGAGGCAGAGGAATGCAGATTGTAGATAATGCTACTGATCTGTCAAAATACATGAATGATGCTGTACGTATATCTTCAGAACATCCCGTACTTATCGACCGCTACCTGATAGGCGAAGAAGTAGAAGTGGATGCCATCTGTGATGGAGAACAGGTGCTGATTCCAGGAATCATGGAGCATGTAGAACGCTCGGGCGTCCACTCTGGAGATTCCATGGCTGTTTATCCACCACAGCGCCTTTCTCAGAACGTGATCGATACGATTATCGATTACACCGAAAGATTGAGTCTGGGTCTGAACTGTGTGGGGCTCATGAATATTCAGTTTGTTATTCACGAAGAGACGGTATACGTTATTGAAGTTAACCCGCGAGCTAGTCGTACTTTACCATTTCTAAGCAAGGTTACCGGCATTGCAATGGCTCAAGTTGCAACCAAAGCCATACTAGGTCAATCAATTCTGGATCAGGGCTATACACCGGGTCTCCATACACTTTCTTCAATGGTCCATGTAAAAGCACCAGTGTTCAGTTTTTCTAAACTGAACAAAGTGGATGCCACGCTGGGACCAGAAATGAAATCGACTGGAGAAGTCATGGGGAGCGACAGCACATTGGAGAAAGCATTGTACAAAGCCTTTGAGGCAAGTGATATGAGACTTCCGGAACACGGAACCGTCTTATTCACTGTATCTGATGAAGATAAAAATGAAGCTGCTGATTTAGCGGCCAGACTGGTCAGTATCGGCTATTCCATTACCGCTACGCAAGGGACGGCCCATGCTTTCGGTCAAAGAGGAATACCGGCTGAGTATATTGAAAAAACTGGTAATCCTGAAGACCAGTCATATGATATTCTTGATCTGATTATGAGTGGACAAGTCAATCTGGTGGTTAATACTATGGGCAAAAACATCGATGCTGTACAAGACGGTCTGTCAATCAGAAAAAGCTCAATTGAAAAAGGGATTCCACTGATGACATCACTTGATACTGTTTCAGCCATCATCAGTGTTCTTGAATCGCGTACATTCACAACTTCAGCACTTTAAAATACTATTAAATGGAGGAGCAATATGACACGACTATCTGTTTCACTACCCGGATTAAATTTAAAAAATCCAGTTATGCCTGCAAGTGGGACGTTCGGATTTGGTGATATGTACCATGATTTGTATGACTACGATCGTCTTGGAGCAATTGTGTTGAAATCTACCACCCGTCAGGCAAGAATAGGCAATGAAGATCCGAAATTTCATCCTTTGAAGCATAGCGCACTCAATGCAGTAGGTTTAAAAAATCCTGGTGTAGAAAAGGTTGTCAGCGAAAAACTGCCACGATTACGTGGATTCAAGACCCCGGTCATCGGAAGTGTAGCAGGAGAGACGGAACAGGAATTTGTAGAAGTAGCAGATATTTTAAGCGGATCCGGTGTGCTGAGCGCTCTGGAGCTGAATTTATCCTGTCCTAATGTAAAAGAAGGAGGACTGACTTTTGGAGTCGATCCATCCGCTGTCAGACGCATAACCGAAAAAGTCAAGCAGGTGACTTCACTTCCAGTGTACGTCAAACTGACGCCTAATGTGACGGATATTGTGACTATCGCCAAGGCGGCTGAAGAAGGAGGAGCAGATGGTCTGAGCCTCATCAATACAGTTTTAGGGATGAATTTTGACACTAAAACTAGAAAGCCGGTCCTGGGGAATGTAATGGGTGGGCTGTCAGGTGAGAGCATCTTTCCAGTCGCTGTTAGAATGGTCTATCAGGTATCACATGAGGTGTCAGTTCCGATTATCGGAATGGGTGGAATCCGAAGCGCAGATGATGTCATTCAAATGTTTCTGGCGGGAGCTTCGGCTGTCGCTGTAGGGACAGCAACTTATCATAACCCGGTGGTCATGAATGAAATTATTGATGCTCTTCCTGGCCGAATGGCTGATCTGGGTATCGAGTCGATCGAAGACTTGATCAGGGAAGTGAAGGAGGGACGCCGGCTTGGATAGTGAACCGATCATTGCACTGGATTATGCTAATGTAGAAGATACTGAAGCGTTTTTAAATCGATTCGATTCTGATACATTAAATGTTAAAATAGGTATGGAACTGTTTTATCAGCAGGGACCAGAGATCGTCTATCTGGTCAAGAACAGAGGGCATAGTGTCTTTCTTGATATCAAGCTTCATGATATTCCAACAACAGTGAGAAAAGCGATGTCCGGCATTGCCGGTCTTGGAGTGGACATGATAAATGTTCATGCAGCAGGTGGAAGCCAGATGATCGAGGCAGCGATTGAAGGACTTGAAAAAGGAACAGCCGCTGGCCATAAACGCCCGCTCTTACTGGCAGTCACTCAGCTGACATCGACTTCGGAACAGTCTATGCAGGCAGAACAAGGGACAAGCTTTACAATGAAAGAGAGTGTACGACATTATGCGGAGCTGGCCTTTAAATCAGGAGCCAATGGCGTGGTCTGTTCTGCTCAGGAAGCTGAACTGATCAGAGGGGCAACGGATGACAGTTTTCTTAGAGTGACGCCAGGTATACGTCTTGATTACTCGTCCAAAGATGATCAGGTAAGAATTGCTACACCTTCAGAAGCGAGGGAAATGGGATCCACTCATATTGTAGTCGGACGTCCGATCACTCAAGCTGCTGATCCAGCAGAAATCTACAGCACGATTCAAAGCGAATGGAAAGGATAGAGAGAATGAAAACAGAACATCACACCATACCTGAAGAATTGTTAAGAATAAAAGCTGTCACAGTATCACCAAAAGAGCCATTTACATGGTCAAGCGGACTCAAAAGTCCTATTTACTGCGATAATCGTCTGACTATGAGCTATCCTGAAGTAAGAGAGAAGATTATCAGTGCATTCGTCAATATCATTCAGACTTATTACCCTGAAGTGGAAGTGATTGCTGGTACTTCTACAGCAGGAATTCCCCATGCTGCATGGATTGCAGACAGACTCAAACTGCCGATGGTCTATATCCGTAGTGAAGCGAAAAAGCATGGAACCGGAAAGCAGATCGAAGGGACCTTCCAGCCTCATGCTAAGATCGTAGTGATCGAAGACTTGATCTCTACTGGACAGAGTGTCATCGATGCCGTCAATGCAGCAAAAAGTGAAGGTGCTGATGTACTGGGGGTGGCTGCTATATTTACCTATGAGCTCGACTTGGGGACCAGCGCCTTTCATGACTTGAATATAGACTACCGCACTATAACAGATTATTCTTCTCTGATCGAGACTGCATTAAGGAACGGGCTTGTGGATCAGGAAGAGATGTCGCGTCTTGAAAACTGGAAAAAGAGTCCGGAAAGTTGGCTTTGATGCTTGATTTTCACCTGTAAATCCTGTAGTATTTGTATAGTGTTGACAGCGTCGACACACTGACCTTTACTTGGTTTGTCGTTTCACCAGCGCTTACTCAGTAAATGGAGTCATAAACAGGAAAGAGGTGGAAAACATGGCAGTTTCAAAAGAACAGAAACAACAGATCATTACTGATTACGCTCGTCACGAAGGAGATACTGGTTCTCCGGAAGTACAGATCGCAGTTTTGACTGCTGAAATCAACGAGTTGAATGAACACGCAAAGACACACAAGAAAGATTTTCATTCAATGCGCGGACTAATGAAAAAAATTGGTCACCGTCGTAACCTTCTTGCTTATCTACGTAACAAAGACATTACCCGTTACCGTGAATTGATCAAGAGACTTGGTTTACGTCGTTAATTTTGTCCTGTCACATCACGCTGATCTTCATGCTTATGCATAAAGAATGAGCGGGACTACAGACAAATTAATCTTACTAGTTGAAGCGGGATTCTTAGGAATCTCGCTTTATTTACTATAACAAACACTCAGAGGCTTAATTGTCTACTATGCAAATGTGAGCAGATGAAAATGAATCTGATCTGCTGACCTTTGTCTAGTAGGTTAGGCTGCCTGAACAAAGGAGAATATCATGTCAAACAAACAAGTGTTCAAGACAACTATCGGCGGCAGAGAACTGACCGCAGAAATCGGACAAATGGCAAAGCAGGCTAACGGGGCAGTTCTTGTCCGTTACGAAGATACTGTTGTTCTATCCACTGCTGTCGGCAGCAAGAAGCCAAGTAGTATGCCGTTCTTTCCGCTTATGGTTGTATATGAAGAAAAAATGTACTCAGTAGGTAAGATTCCAGGAGGCTTCATCAAACGTGAGGGCCGTCCTTCAGAGAATGCAACATTAACAGCGCGTCTGATCGACCGTCCCCTTCGTCCAATGTTTGCTGACGGATTTAGAAACGATGTTCAAATCTTCAATACAGTTATGTCCGTAAATCCTGATAATTCTCCGGAAATGTCAGCCATGTTCGGATCATCCCTTGCTCTATGCATTTCTGACATTCCATTCAACGGACCAATCGCTGGAGTTACTGTCGGACGAGTAGACGGCAAATTCATCATCAACCCGACTGAAGAGGAAACTGAAAAATCAGATATCGAACTGATCGTAGCTGGTACCAAAGATGCTATCAACATGGTAGAAAGTGGAGCGGATCAAGTTGCTGAAGAAGATATGCTTGAAGCCCTTCTGTTCGGACACGATGCAATCAAAGAGCTCGTTGCTTTCCAGGAAGAAATCGTTGCTGCAGTCGGACAGGAAAAAATGGATGTCACTCTACTCCTTCCTGATGAAGAACTTAAACAGGAAATTATCAGCAAGTATAACGATCAGATGAAAGAAGCGATCCAGACTTTCGATAAACAGGAACGTTCTGAGAAGACTGGTGCTTTGAAAGACCAGATCATCGAAGTCTACGAAGAAGAGTACCGTGATTCGCCAGATCTTGATTCTATTGTAAAAGATGTCAAGACAATCGTCGACGGGATGGAAAAAGACGAAGTCCGTCGTCTGATTACAGAAGAGAATACCAGACCTGACGGCCGTAAAGTAGACGAGATTCGTCCACTTGAATCCGAAGCAGGCATTCTGCCTCGCGTTCACGGATCAGGGTTATTTACACGTGGCCAGACTCAGGCATTGTCAGTTGCTACGCTTGGACCATTGAACGAACATCAGATCATTGACGGATTGAGCAGTGAAGACAGCAAGCGATTCATTCACCACTATAATTTCCCTCCATATTCTGTTGGAGAGACGGGGCCTGTCAGAGGACCAGGTCGACGTGAGATCGGTCACGGGGCTTTGGGTGAACGTGCACTGTCATATATCATTCCTAATGAGGAAGACTTTCCGTACACCATTCGTTTAGTAGCGGAAGTACTTGAATCAAATGGATCATCTTCTCAGGCAAGTATTTCTGCCGGAACACTCGCGCTGATGGATGCCGGTGTGCCTATTAAAGCACCAGTCGGCGGTATTGCCATGGGCTTAGTTATGGACGGAGAAAACTATACAGTACTGACAGATATTCAGGGACTTGAAGATCACCTTGGCGATATGGACTTTAAAGTTGCCGGTACAAGAAAAGGGATCACCGCTTTGCAGATGGATATCAAGATCGAAGGAATTACGAAAGAGATTCTTGAAGAAGCACTTGTACAGGCTAAGAAAGCTCGTCTTGAGATCATTGATAACATCGAAGAAGAAATTCCAGAACCTCGCAAAGAACTGAGCAAGTACGCGCCTAAGATCGAATCAATCAAGATCAAGCCTGATCAGATAAAAGTCGTTATCGGTAAAGGCGGCGAAACGATCAACAGCATTATTGATGAAACGAATGTTAAAATCGATATTGATGAAGAGGGTAATGTTTCTATTTACGGTCAGGATGCAGAAGGCATCAAGCGAGCGATCGAACTTATCGAAGAGCTGACTGAAGAAGTGGAAATCGGCAAGGTTTATACTGGAACGATCAAGCGAATCGAGAAATTCGGTGCATTTGTGGAAATCATCAAGGGTACAGATGGTCTGGTTCATGTATCGGAACTGTCTGATAAGTACATTAAGGATGTTGCCAAAGAATTTTCTGTCGGCGATGTGCTTGATGTCAAAGTGACGGAAATCGATGACAGAGGCCGTGTCAACTTGTCACGAAAAGCTGTACTGAATGGGAACAGCGACGAAGCCTGATTGGACTCAGCTTCCATTATTTAAAAGTATAAAAATAACCCGCATGGCTATCCTTACGAGGCAACTGCTTATCGTAAAGGACAGCCATGTGGGTTTTTACATAACTGCATCAGAGGTAACCGGATTGTCCTCTGACTGAGAAATTCAAAGAATTGAGATGGTCTGTTTCGTTAGTATCCGGATATCGGATGACTAGTTCTCCTTCATCACTGATGTCCATGACACGGGCAGATTTTGAGATCTGGTCATGATGAACGGTGATTTCCCGACCGATAAGTCCAGACTTTTCTCTGCATACCGAAATGAATGTAGACGCATCCATCGACTCGCTCCATGCTGTATAAAAGGTGTCGAACCAGGATAGAAATCTGGTGATGATCGGATTAGGGTCAATGATCTGATCATTTTCGATTGCCAGAGAAGTGGCTTTAGATTTCAACTCTTCAGGGAGTTCTTCTCTGGACAGATTCGTGTTTATTCCCGTTCCGATCACGATGCCGGTCAGTTCTGATCCGCTGAAGTGAGATTCTACGAGAATGCCAGCCACTTTACGGCCGTCGATGAGAACGTCATTTGGCCACTTGATAGAAGCAGACCAGTCCGGTTCAAGTGCTTTGACCAGAGCAGCAGCAGTCAGCTGAGTCAGAAGGACAGCCTGCTGACTGTCGAATTTTGGTTTGAGTACGATAGTCAAGGCAACGGATTTTCCTAGATCAGTATGCCAGGAACGGCCCAGCCTGCCTTTTCCTTTGTACTGATAATCAGTCAGGATGACCGACCCATGAGCCAGTTCTTGAAGGTTTTTTAAAGCATAGGTATTTGTCGAATCGATTCTGTCGAAGAACTGGAACGATCGCCCGATAGAATAAGATTGCAGGTTTTCCGCTACAGACTCTTTACTGACTAGAGGGAGTGTCAGTCTGCAGGTGTCCTGTTCAGTCTGAATCGAGTAGCCCTGCATTTCAGCATCATTTATAAGCTGATTTATCTCTTCTGTCTCTATGTGAAAGGTCTTACTGACGAGATCAAAAGAAACGAAAGACGGATAGTCTGCTTTAAGTAAAGCAATAAAAGAAGAAATTAGTGACATGAGAGACTCCTTTTTAAAATTAGTTAATTAAGGTCAGTATACCTGATAAGTAGGCATTTGCCTATATCTATGCTATACTGAAACTGTTAAGCACATAACGGGCGAACGTACATAGGTGAAATAAACTATAAAATCAAATGCTGTAACAAGCGTATTAGAGGTGGAAGATTGTGAGTAATATAAAGATTATTCCTCTTGGAGGAGTAAGAGAAAATGGTAAAAATCTGTATGTACTGGAATCTGGAGACGATATTTTCGTCTTGGACTGTGGACTGATGTATCCTGAAGATGAACTGTTCGGAATCGATGCGGTCATTCCTGATTTCAGTTATCTTGAAGAAAACAAAGACAAAATTACCGGAGTCTTTCTGACTCATGGCCATGAAGATGCAATAGGCGCACTGCCTTATTTCCTTGATACATTTAATGTTCCTGTATTCGGTTCAGAGCTGACTATAGCTTTAGCTAAGCTGTTTGTGGGTCAGTCTAATCTGTCGACATCCTTCGATGACTATCATGTGATCGATGAACACACTGAAATCGACTTTAATGGAACAACAGTCAAATTCTTCCGTACGACCCATACGATTCCAGATTCAATGGGAATCGCCGTTCATACAGAAGAAGGAAACATTGTCTACACCGGGAACTTCAAGTTCGATCAGAGTTCTCAGGACATGTACAGAACAGATCTTTCTCAGATCGCAGACTTAGGTAAAGAAGGCGTTCTGGCCCTGCTGAGTGATTCTGGGGACGCAGAAAGTCAGACTGAAAATGTGTCTGAGAAAAAAGTCCAGGAAGAAGTGCTTGATATCTTTCAGGATACCAGCAGCAGGATTATCGTGGCTGCAGTAGCAAGCAATATTTTAAGAATTCAGCAGGTTTTAAATGCGGCGCACAGTTCAGGTAGAAAAGTGTTCATCACTGGAAAGAACCTGGAAGCTATTCTAGAAACAGCCATGGATCTTGACAAGCTGACACTGCCTGATGAACATCTGATTGAACCTATCAGTAAAATCGATAAATATGATGACGACGAAATTCTGATTCTCGAAACGGGATCAGCGGGTGAGCCGATCAAAACACTCAACCGTATGGCTACATCTAATCATGATCAGGTGAACATCAAAGAAGGGGATCTTGTGTTTATTGCTACCAGCCCATCTACAGCAATGGAAGTCATGGTAGCTGAGACAGAAAACCTGATTTATAGAGCCGGTGGGACAGTAGTCAAGTTATCCGGCAGACTGAAAGCGTCCGGGCATGCGACGCCTAATGATCTGCAGCTGATGATCAACCTGCTGAGACCGACTTACTTCATACCGATTCAGGGTGAATACAGAATGCTTGCTGCCCATGCAGACCTGGCAAATGAGACAGGAATCCCTTATCAGAATATCTTTATTTTGAGTAATGGTGACGTCGTTAGCTATGCTAAAAATAAAATGACACAAAGCGGACAGGTATCTGCAGATAATACACTGATCGACGGGATAGGTATCGGTGATATCGGGAACATTGTCTTGCGTGACAGACGTCTGTTGTCAGAAGATGGTATTTTCGTTGCAGTAGTTACAATCGACCGTAAAAAGCAGCGTATCGTGTCTGATCCTCATATCGTTACGCGCGGATTTGTATTTGTAAAAGAGAGTCAGGATCTGATTAATGAATCGACGGAAATAGTGAAGAGTATAGTCAAAAAAAATCTCAAGCATAACGATTTTGACTGGGGTTCAATCAAACAGGATATTCGTGAAGGCCTGAATAACCACCTGTTCAAGAAAACGAAGAGAAGACCGATCATTCTTCCAGTAATTATGGAAGTCAATCAGAACAGACGCTTTACGAGATAATTATTTTGTATATAATTAAATTCAGATACTGTACTAGGGGAGTCAATATATTGGCTGAGAGTGAACTGTGAGTTCAGACCCTTAGAACCTGTACGTTCATACGTGCGCAGGAAGAGTACTTAACTGAGATCGACAGATCAGAGTAGGCACAAGCGCGCTCTCATAAATGTCATAATCTCCTTCCCTAGTTCAGTAAACTAACTAGAGGAGGAGATTTTTTTTATGCAGAACAGACAGTTGAGGATCTATCTTGAAGGGACCTTATTTGCCGCACTTGGGATGGTGCTCTCCTGGATTCCCTCAGGAATAGGGTCGTCATTCAGTGTTTCCTTAGGCATGATTCCGTTGACTTTCTACGCTATCAGAAGAGGATTGGGGCCAGGGATATTTGCCGGTTTTTTATGGGGGATCCTTCATTTTGTTACAGGATCGGTATATATGCTGAATGTGTATCAAGTCATTATTGAATATACAATCACCTATGCGAGCATTGGGCTGGCCGGATTCTACTCCAAAGACATTCTTGAGGGGATCAGAAACCAGAAAGGAAAACGGGTAAACATGACTATCGTCGCTGCTGTTCTAGTTGGAGCTGCCGCTCGGTATTTCTGGCACTTTATAGCCGGCTGGATATTCTGGGGAGACTATGCTTTATGGGGACTCAGTGCCTTTACATTTTCTCTAGTCATGAACGGTCTGAGTATGATCTCGACCGCCTTAGTGACCATGATCGTATTGCTGATGCTGTATGACCGGTCTCCACTGATTTTTTTCCCTAAAGGGAAATAACTGCTGCCGGCTTAAGATAGTGGACAGGAGGTTACAGGCTAATGTACACTAAGATAAATAACATTACCTTAGTGTATGAAGGAGACCTGTATGACGATTTTAAGCACGATTTTCTGGGGGTTTATTTTTCTGAACTCGGCTTTAGCCATATTTACTGTGTTTAAAGAAAAGGAACGGGACATCGCAGCGATCTGGGCCTGGCTGCTGGTCATTACGATGCTGCCAGGTTTCGGATTTGTAATCTATCTTTTTTTGGGAAGAAAAATATCACAAGAATCCATTTTTGATCTTCGAAGTCAGGATCGTATCGGCATGCATCAGCTGGTCGAGTCACAGAAGAGTCTGATCGAATCAGAGAACCTTGATGTTCCTGAATCAAATTATCAGGATAAGACATTTGAAATGGTCCGTTTATTTCTGGAAAGTAATCAGGCTGTTTTAACGAAAGGCAATAAAGTAAGAATCATAAGTGATGGAGAGGAAAAATTCGACCAGCTCATAAGAGATATTGAGAAAGCAGAGCATCATATTCATGTGACGTATTATATCTTTAGAGGGGATAATATAGGTCTGAGACTCTTGAGGGCTCTAGAAGAAAAAGCGAAACAGGGAGTTGAGGTCAAAGTATTGTACGACCCGGTTGGGGCCCGAGTACTGGGCAAAGATTTCTTCAACAAACTGAGAACATACGGCGGCCATGCTGAACCGTTTTTCGGCTCGAAATTTTTCCTGATCAACTTGCGTCTAAACTATAGAAACCACCGGAAGATTGTCGTAATTGATGGAAAAGTCGGCTACACTGGAGGATTTAACGTTGGCGATGATTATCTGGGTATGTACGAAAAAATGGGCTACTGGAGAGATACCCATCTAAGAATAGAGGGAAATGGTGTGCTTACTCTGCAGACTCGATTTTTAATGGACTGGAACGCATCAGCTAAAGACAAGCAAGTAAACTATGGGGAAGCTTATTTCCCGTTTTCAAGTCTAAAAGGGTCAACAGATATGCAGATCGTTTCCAGTGGTCCGGACAATGAGATGCATGCCATCAAGAAAGGGTTCATCAAAATGATCAGTATGGCTAAAGAATCCGTTTTGATCCAGACACCTTATTTCATTCCTGATGAAGCATTGATGGAAACAATCAAAATAGCCATCCTGTCAGGCATCAAAGTGAAAGTGATGATACCTAACAAGCCGGATCATCCATTTATTTATCGTGCCACTCTAAGCTACGCAGAAGAACTGGTAAAGAGTGGGGCAGAAGTTCATATTTACGACAATGGATTTCTTCATTCCAAAGTTATTGTGATAGACGGTGAGATTTTATCAGTAGGGACTGCAAATTTTGATATAAGAAGTTTCCGTCTGAATTTTGAAGTCAATGCATTTATTTATGATCGTTACCTCGCCAAAAAACAGGTCAGACTTTTTGAAGAGGATGAAAAGAAATCGTATTTACTGACAGAAGACATGATCAACAATTATTCCAGATGGGAAATTTTTAAACAGCAGTTTTCCCGGCTTTTTTCACCCATACTATAACTATCATTCACGTCTGTTCACTGCATGTGGAAATCCTTAGGGTACGTCCAGCATATTGAACAGGCGTGTTTTTATTCCTTAATTAATTCTGTCTCATCATATTATAATGATTAAATCATAAAATGATTTTTTATATGCAAAATTATACAAACGCTTACAATAGGGTCATCACAAGGAAGTTGGCTTAAAAACGTATCATTTGCAATTGTTTAAGCTTTCTGTAATAATGAATAAGGTCCTTTTTCTTGCAAAAATATGTAGGGTAAACTGCATGTGTTTGCTTGAAGAAACTAATTAGCCAGTAAGGTTAGGCAGGAACATTAAAAATGAATGAGATAACCGCTGGTACATAATCCAGTTATGTGTCTGTGTCTGTGTGAAGAGAAGAAGGTCTATTCCTTTTGTGGATTCATACAGTTTTTTTATGTGTTAAAACTCAGACCATAACAGAATAAACGTAGAGGAGATACGATTATGATCGAGTTCAAAAATGTATCAAAAGTATACGGAGATGGAACGAAGGCTGTTGACGATGTATCGTTTACGATCAACGCAGGAGAATTTGTCGTTCTGATCGGAACGTCCGGGAGTGGGAAAACGACGACCATGAGGATGATCAATCGGATGATTGATTCGACATCCGGAGAGATCCTTATTGACGGAAAAGACATAAAAAAAGAAGATGCCGTTCAGCTGAGGAGAAAAATCGGATATGTTATCCAGCAGACAGGCCTTATGCCTCACATGACAGTATACGAAAATATTGTAATGGTTCCAAAATTATTAAAATGGGAAAAAGAAAAAATGCAGGAGATCGCAGAACGTCTACTGAAGCGAGTCGATATGGGTCCTGAATTTCTTGACCGTTACCCACAGGAACTTTCTGGCGGACAACAGCAGAGAATTGGTGTCATCCGAGCACTTGCCGCTAATCAGGATATTATCCTAATGGATGAACCGTTCGGTGCACTGGATCCGATCACTCGAGATGCCTTACAAGAACTGGTCAAGCACCTTCAGGAAGAAATGGGTCGTACAGTCGTATTCGTTACTCATGATATGGACGAAGCACTTAAGCTAGCAGACAAGATTGCGATCATGTCAGAAGGAAAAATCATTCAGTATGACACACCCGATAATATTTTAGCCGAACCTGCAAATGAATTTGTCGAGAGCTTCCTGGGTGAGGACAGACTGCAGCAGCGTTCAACCATGCAGACGGTAGATCAGGTCATGGTGAAGAGACCCATTTCAGTTACATCGGATATTACGTTGGGAGAAGCCATTCGTGTCATGAGAGACAGAAGAGTAGATACGTTATTTGTAACTGATATGGATAATGTCCTTCAGGGGCTGGTCGATTTCGAAGCAATAAACAAAAATAGAAAGACAGCCTCTACAGTGCAGGACATTATGTCTCATGTCTATTACGTAAAATCTGGAACCTTACTGAGCAGTGTGGCAGACAAGATGCTCAAGCGTGGATACAAGAACATCCCTGTTGTCAGCGAAGAAGGGAAACTGGAAGGTCTTGTCACACGGGCATCACTGGTAGATATCGTCTACGATACAATCTGGGGAGATGACGAAGAAGTGGAAAGCATTCCTCTAGAGACGACCCAGTTTTCAGAATCAGAATAGGAGGAGACCTAAGTGATCGATTTTTTTAACAACTATGGTGCTCAGATGATGAGACTGATCTGGGAGCACTTATATATATCAATAATAGCATTAGGTTTAGGGGTGATCGTAGCTGTCCCAGTCGGCATACTGCTGACACGGACGGATAAGCTGGCAACGTTTTTCATCGGTCTGGCATCCATACTTCAGACTGTCCCGTCACTGGCACTGCTGGCACTGATGATTCCTTTTCTTGGGATCGGTCGGTTTCCGGCTATCATGGCACTGTTCATTTACTCTCTGCTTCCGATCCTCAGAAATACGTATACAGGTATGAAGGGTGTGAATCCGGATCTTGTAGACGCAGCTAGAGGTATGGGAATGACAGAATCACAGCTGGTCAGAAAGGTGGAGCTCCCTCAGGCAGCCCCAGTTATAATGGCGGGGATCAGACTTTCAGGTACATACGTTATTGCCTGGGCAGCTCTTGCTTCATATATCGGAGCAGGCGGACTTGGAGATTTTATTTTCAATGGGTTGAACCTGTATATTCCTGAGCTGATCATAGGAGGCACGATTCCTGTGACCATACTAGCTTTACTCGTAGATTTTGTATTAGGTCGTGTAGAGAAGAAGGTTACACCTAGAAACCATGTCATAGACTAGAGAAAGGCTGATAATAATGACGTTTAAGAAAAAAATGAAACTTGCTGCTTTAAGTTCTGCAGCAGTAATGATGACAGCTTGTTCTCTTCCTGGCCTTGGAGCAGGTCTGACCGAAGAAGGGAATATTACCATTGCTACTCAGTCTTCTACTGAGATGGTCATTTTAGGCTACATTGTTCAGGGGATGGTCAATCATTACTCAGACATCAATGCTGATGTTATTCAGAACCTCGGATCGTCCACTATGGTTACACAGGCTTTAGCCCAGGGTGATGCGGATGTAGCTGCTGCAAGCTACACAGGGACTGCGCTGACAGGCGAATTAGGGATGGATCCGATCACGGACCCTGATGAAGCCAGAGAGGCTGTGACAGAAGGATTTAGAGAACAGTATAATATGAGATATTTTCCATCATATGGATTTGAAAACACCTATGCCTTTCTCGTAACCAGTGAACTGGCAGAAGAGCATGGACTCGAAACAATAAGTGATCTGGAGCCCATTGCTGGAGATCTGACTGCTGGAGTCGATAATTCCTGGATGGAAAGAGAAGGAGACGGGTACCGGGCGTTTCTTGAGACTTATGAATTTGACTTTGACACCGTCTATCCTATGGAAATAGGTTTGGTGTACGATGCGGTTCAATCAGGTAATATGGATATCGTCCTGGGATATTCAACGGACGGACGTATCGCCAGTTACGATCTGGTCTTTCTTGAAGACGACCTCAACTTCTTCCCTCCATATGACGCAAGTCCATCAGCTTTATATGATACGCTTGAAGAATACCCTTTAATTGAAGATATTCTTCTGAAACTTGAGGGAATGATTGAAACTGAGCAGATGCAGGAAATGAACTTTATTGCCGATGAATATCTGATCGAGCCGGCAACTGTAGCTGTAGAATTTCTTGAAGCCAATAATTATTTTGAAGACAGTGAACCTTATCTCGAACCAGCAGGAGGGGAATAAGATGTTAAATATAGAAGGATTAGATGAATTATCACAAATGAATAATGTTCAGCAGCTGATTTACTATGTACAGCAGAACGGACCCTATTTATGGGATCAGTTTGTCAGACACTTTCTCATCTCGATTTACGGTGTGCTGTTTGCAGCTCTTGTTGCCATTCCTCTGGGATTTTATATAGCCAGACACAGTAAGCTGGCTGACTGGGTCGTCGGCGCAGCTAACGTCATACAGACAATACCGTCACTGGCGATGCTGTCGATTCTTATGCTAGGATTTGGGATAGGAGTCAATACAGTAATTATTACAGTATTTCTATATTCGCTGCTTCCAATCGTTAAAAACACATATGCGGGTGTGAAGAGTGTAGATAATGCGCTGATGGATGCGGCGAAGGGCATGGGCATGACCCGCTGGCAGCAGACTTACAAAGTTGAACTGCCTATGGCTTTATCAGTGATCATGGCCGGTCTAAGGAATGCTCTGGTTGTGGCGATCGGGGTAACGGCTATAGGAACATTTATTGGTGCGGGAGGACTTGGAGATATCATACAAAGAGGTGTCAA
This sequence comes from Alkalibacterium thalassium, assembly GCF_900101165.1. Lineage (GTDB taxonomy): Bacteria > Bacillota > Bacilli > Lactobacillales > Carnobacteriaceae_A > Alkalibacterium > Alkalibacterium indicireducens. Next base: position 45,735 of record NZ_FNFK01000005.1, read on the forward strand.
TGCTTCTCAAGGAGGAGCTATCATCCTGGCCGGTGCGATTCCAACTGCGCTGATGGCTGCTGTGGCCGATCTGGTCCTGGCGTGGCTTGAAAGAAAACTGAATCCTGCAAGTCGGGTAAGCAGATAAAGTAAAACAGCTATGGAGATGGATGGACTATCTCTCATAGCTGTTTTTTATTTTGCTAATCTGATATGCCTGATATCTTTGGCATTGATTAAGTAGGTCGTGCGTGATGATGCAGTTTTTATAATGATTTGAGTTGAGTGAGGTGAAAATACTGGAATCCCGATATACTCGTTGATCTGATCTGAATGAGTAGTAGGATTGACCTGAATGATAATACGCTGCTGCTTTTTCACAGACTGTTTAAGGAATAAGCCCAACTGACTCTTGGGCATCTGTGGCTGTACTTTAGATAAACTGGTAGAAAACAGGGCGCCGTATCCTTTCCTGAAAACATCTACAATATGCTGTGTTTCGATGGCTAATTTACTCATGATCGTCCTCCCCGAACATATGTTACCTTTAGTATATCGTACGAACATACATTCGTCAACAGTCTCATGTAGTTTTTTTAATAATTGTCTGTAATGTATTTGTCTGTCTAAAATTCTGGAGCATGATCAAGTCAGATAAAGAGGAACTGAAGATAAACCCGAACTGGGAGGAGATTTTAGTGCTTTTGTTTCAATTTAACTAAAAAAAACGTATAATAGAAATGAATACATTATAAGGAGTGGGTATTTTATGGATTATCAGCTGATAACCGATTCCTGTTGTGATCTTCCGCTGGAACTAGTGGAAAGATTCGACTTGGATATTGTCAACTTCACAATTACTATCAGTGGAAAAGAGCTGATCGACGATATGGGAAAAACGTTTGATAAGACGTCCTTTTTTAATCGACTTAAAGAAGGTGAGACTGCTTCAACCTCACAAATCAACGTTCATGCCTATCTCGAAAAATTTAAGAAGTATGTAGAAGAAGGTAAGCCGGTTATTTACTTAGGGTTTTCTTCTGAACTTAGTGGGTCACTTAATAGTGCCCGTCAAGCTAAACAGATGCTTGAAGAAGAATATGATGATGTGGATCTGACCATTATCGACACAAGGGCAGCCAGCCTGGGGGAAGGTCTACTAGTCTATGAAGCTGCACTCAAAAAAGAGGCAGGTATGAGTAAGGAAGATCTGGTCAAGTGGGTCGAGGATAATAAGTTGAACTATCACTCCTGGGTTACCGTAGATGACATTAAACATCTTCAACGTGGGGGAAGAATCTCAGCTACTGCAGCGACAGTAGGTTCACTGCTCAATGTTAAGCCCATCATCATCTTGAACCGTGAAGGGAAGCTTGTCCCGTTCTCAAAAGTTCGAGGCAGGAAGAAGTCGCTTCAGTTCCTTATCGATCAGACAGTTAAAAACATCAGAGATGAAGAGGATCATGCGGTCTTTATCGGTCATGTTGGAGTACCTGAAGATGCTGACTTTGTCAGAGAGAAACTGCTTGAAAAAGTGAGCCCTAAGGAAATCATCATATCAAGTTACGGTCCCACAATCGCAGCCCATACAGGATTTGGCTCTTTATCCGTCTTCAGTTATGGAGAAGAACGGTAACCGTTTAGATCTCTCGTCACCGCAGTCATGAATAAAGAGACTGCTGATAAGTTTAAGTTGACACTAATTTTGAGAGTATGCTATTATAAATTTTGTTAATACAATTTATATCAATGCGGTTGGGCGTGAGCTTTCAAGGTTATTTTCTTCTAGGGCGAGAAGAAGGCCTGTTAGCCGCGCCCTTTTTTTTGAAAGGGGGAATATAAAGTGAACCGTGAAGCAATTAATTATGTTAAAGATGCTGAGGCTAGAGTTGAAGAACTTAGAGCCAATGCGGAAAAAGAGATAAAAGACATCAAGGCTGGGACTGCTCTTCGAATGGATAAGATAACCGAACAGACCGAACACGAACTGGCTGCTTTTAGAAAAGAGTGGCAAGAACAAGTCGAGTCCAGGCTGGAAGAAGACGAGAAAGTGTTTGAAGAGCAGATCAATGAAGATATCAACCGTTTCAACGGCACCTATGAATCGGAAAAAGACAGACTAGCCAGTCGAATAGCAGAGGAGGTATTGCGTCGATATGGCAATAGCTAAAATGAAAAAACTGACTTTATTAGCAGAACATACTAATAAAGAAGCTGTTTTGAAGAGTGTCCAGGAAATGCAGAGTCTTGAAATCATTCCTGTAGCAGAAGTTCTGGAGGAAAGTCTGCTGAATGACTTCGATACGAGTGCTTCGCGTGATTTGTCTAACGACAGTCAGGCCAGACTGCAGGATATTGAATATGCAATCAATTACTTACAAGATTACGTCGAACAGCCGGGTTTGATAGAGCGCCTTAAAACTAAGAAAGAAGTATTTTCATTAAAAGAACTTGAAAGCATTGTAGAGAGTGCAGACGTTGATGCTCTTCTGGAGCAAGTATCCCTGAAGGAAAAGCAGCTCAACAATCTGGATGAGAAAATCAAAGACCTCAAACAGGAAGAAGAATTCCTGAGAAAGTGGCGGGCACTTAGTTTCAAGCCTGAAGAGGTCAGTCATTTCAGACTGATGGATGTTCTGGTGGGAACCGTTGATAAAGAACAATCAGAAGCACTTGTTGAGGGTTTACGTGATAATGGCAGAATATATTATGACGAAGTATATAGAAGAAGTGACGAAGTCGCTTATCTCATCATTCTTCCTAAAACCGAGAGAAAGCAGTTTGATGATCTTGTCGCTCAATACAGTTACAGAGAACTGACATATACACATGAACTTCTTCCGGAAGATGAGTTATACCGTAATCTTACCGAACAGAAGCAAGTCAGAGGTGATAAAGAAAAGATAATTGCTGAGATGAAGAAATGGACAAGTCTCTACAGGAACCTGGAGCTCGCTGAGGAATATTACTACAATCTGTCTGAACGAGAAAAAGCACACAATCTTCTTCTAGACAGCCATCACCTGTTCCTTCTATCTGGATGGATAGAGGAAGAGAAAGTGGATTCTTTAAAGGCTAACATCGATCAGACGATCGGCGAGAGCGAAGTCGCTGTTCTATCCGAAGATATAATGATGAAGGAATACAATGAGGTTCCTGTCGTGCTGAAGAATAACAGTTTTGTCCGACCATTCGAGATGATTACAGAGATGTTCAGTTATCCAAAATACAACGAAGTCGACCCCACACCGTTGATGATGCCGTTCTTTATGGTATTCTTCGGCATGATGGCCGCCGACCTTGGCTACGGTATGCTGCTCTTTGGAGTCACATTGTTCGCCTTGAAGGCATTCAATATAGAAGGGTCGATGGGGAACTTCTTGAAGTTTCTTTACACCCTCTCGTTTCCGACGATGGCCTTCGGAGTATTTTTCGGAAGTTTCTTCGGAATAGAGCTGCCCATACAAGTCTTCTCCTTACAGGATGATGTACTTGAAATTATGGCATTTTCAGTTGTGCTCGGACTGATCCAGCTGCTTTACGGGCTCGTCTTGAATGGAATCATCAAAGGAAAGCAGGGACAGAGAGCCTCTTCATACGTCGATGGCTATGCCTGGTTCCTTATGCTGATCGGTTTCATCCTATGGGTCGGTGGAGCCATGCTGCTGAACATGCCGCTGCTTACGCAGATAGGTATCGGACTTGTGGTTCTTAACGCAGTAGGGATCCTTGTCGTATCAGCACTTTCCAGTTCCAACAAAGCATTGGGTATTGGTCTTGGAGCATACAATTTATATGGAATATCAGGTTATGTAGGAGATATTGTCAGTTATACAAGACTGATGGCACTGGCAGTAGCAAGTGCAAATATTGCGATGGCGTTCAATATGATCATCGGTTTCCTGCCGCCTATAGCAAGATTTACTGTAGGTGTTCTGATCATTATTGCCCTGCAGGCACTAAATATAGCACTGACATTCTTAAGTGCTTATGTCCACACATCCCGACTGCAGTACGTTGAGTTCTTCGGTAAATTCTTCGAAGGCGGAGGCAGACCACTGACTCCACTCAAAATGCTTGAAAAACATGTCTGGATGGAAGACAATAATAACGGTTAAAACTATATTTATAATAATGGAGGAAAAAAATAATGAGTAACTTTGAACTGTTTTTTGGAGATAATTTAGGTTTTGTATTTGGTGCAGTAGGTGTCGCTCTGGCAGTCATCCTTTCAGGTATCGGATCATCAAGAGGGGTAGGATCTGCAGGTGAAGCAGCAGCTGCCTTGACAAAAGAACAGCCGGAAAAATTCGGTCGTGCCCTTGTTCTACAGATGCTTCCAGCAACACAGGGACTTTACGGTTTCGTTATCGGACTGCTGATTATTATCAACTTGTCTACTAACCTTGACGTATCAACTGGATGGTACTATCTGATGGTCGGACTTCCTGTAGGATTTACTGGACTGACATCCGGTACGCTTCAGGGTCGTGTCTCAGTAGCTGCAATGCAGATCCTAGCTCAAAAACCTGAACACACAACTAAAGGGATCATTTATTCAGCGATGGTTGAAACATATGCAATTTTAGGTTTCGTTATTTCCCTGATGATGATAATCTTCATGTAATAAATGAGAGAAAGGAATTTAGAATTCAGTGATCAGACAGCCATCTGTCACTTAATAAACTGAATTCCTTGTTTCATTTCATTATTATTACTCTGAACAGGAGGGAAATCATGGCAGATTTAAAATTACTGACTGAACGAGTCGTTGAAAAAGAAAAAGCGGCTATCCGAAATGAAATTGAAGAAGCTAAAAAACAGGCTGAAGATGACATTCAGGCTGCCGAAGCAGAAGAGGTACAGAAACGCCTTCAAGCTAAGGAGCAGATCGAATCAGATGCCGAACATGATTACACGATTCGAAGAAACACATTGGATATCAGACGGCGCAATGAGGTGCTGGCTGCGAAACAGTCTATTCTGGACAACATGTTCAAAGAGGCTAAAAACAGACTGGATAATCTGGATGATGAGACATTCAGACAGTTTACTGCGAACGTATTGAAACAGTTCGACAAAGAAGGACAAGTGACGTTGAAACTGGGAGAAAAGTCTGCCCATTCTATTGACGGAACTTGGGTAACTTCTAATAAACCTGCTGAGCTGACTGTGCTGGTATCCAAGGATACTGTAAAAGGACAGTCCGGCTTCATTATTGAAAAAAATGGCATAGAATACAACTTCTTATTCGATTCTTTAGTGGAAGATGCCAGAACGGACATTTTACCAGATATATCTAACGAATTATTTTAAGGAGGAGAATACAGTTGAAAGATACCGCTTATGGTTCAAGTAATGTTCTCATACGGATTTACGAGAACGATCTCCTCACTCGATCTCATTTCGAACGCATGCTGACTGCCGATTCTTTTGAAGATGCTGTCAACGTGCTGAGAGAAACACCTTACAGGAATGACGTCGATAGAATCAAAGAAGATAAAAGTTATGATGAGATGTTCATGAATGAGCTCCACCAGACATTCGATGAGCTGTTAAAGATTGTTCCCAACAAGGAACTTATAGAGCTTGCTGGATTGAGGTATGCTTATCACAACCTGAAAGTTCTCTTTAAAGAGGAGTTTACAGATCAGAATCTGGATCATTTATTCATCCCGATCGGCCGTTATCCTGTATCAGAATTGAGACAGGCAGTCAGAACAGGTGAATCTGATGTCCTTCCTGCTGAGTATATGGACAGCATCCATGAACTTCAGGAGGATTACGATCAGTATCAGAACGTTCAGTCTGTCGATATCATACTGGACAGACGGTACTTTACACATCTTCGTCTTCTGGCTGACCAGACAGGTGAAGAGGGCGTGCCTGAACTGATAGAAACGCTTATAGATTATAACAACATATCTACTTTGGTCAGAGGAATGAAACAGAATAGAACACGCAATTTTCTGCTGACTGTTCTTTCAAGTTCCGGATCTATTCCTAAAGAAGATCTGCTCGAAATTGCAGATAATGGGCAGCAGTATGCGCTACAGTATTTTAGAACAAGTGATTACAGAAAATTGATCGAACAGTCTGTCGATTCTGAAACGAATGAACTATCTACTGTCAGGATCGATCATCAGACAGATGATGCGTACATGAATATGATGAGAGATGCCAGACTTCAGTCTTTTGGTCCGATGCCGGTGCTTGCTTATCTTTATGCTAAGGAAATTGAAGTCAAAAACCTCAGACTTATTCTTTCAGGTAAGGAAAATGGTGTACCTGCTGATGCGATCAGAGAAAGGATGCGATTGAACTATGCCCAATAAAATTGGAGTTGTCGGAGACAAAGATTCCGTTCTGGCATTCAAAATGCTCGGCTTTTCTGTTTACTTCGCATCTGAAGCGAAAGAGACCCGTCGAATCATCGACAATCTGTCAGACAAAGATTATGGTGTGATTTACTTGACAGAACAATTAGCAGAATTAGTCCCTGAAACAATCAGACGCTATGACGCTAAAATGAAACCTGCCATCATTTTGATCCCTAATCATACAGGCTCACGTGGCATCGGTAAGAAACGTGTGCAGGAAAATGTCGAAAAAGCAGTGGGTCAAAATATTTTATAGGAGGGTACGATTTTGAGTAAAGGAACGATTGTAAGTGTTTCTGGCCCTTTGGTCACAGCAAAAGGGATGGAAACAGCTAATATACAAGATATTTGCCGTGTAGGTAAACTAGGCCTTATTGGTGAAATCATTGAAATGAGAAACGACGTTGCCTCTATACAGGTTTACGAAGAAACGTCTATGGTAGGTCCAGGAGAAGTCGTCGAAACGACTGGTGAAGCATTATCCGTTGAGCTTGCTCCGGGTATGATTTCTCAGATGTTTGACGGAATCCAGAGACCACTAGATGAATTTATGGAAAAAACAAACAGTAACTTTCTTGAACGCGGCATGTCGATCGAGCCGCTGAATCGTGAGAAACAGTGGGAATTCACTCCTTCTCTGGAAGAAGGAACAGAAGTATCTGAAGGAGACATTGTCGGTATTGTTCAGGAAACTAAAGTAATTGAACACCGCATCATGGTGCCTTTCGGCGTTAAAGGTAAAATCAAATCTATTTCTTCTGGTTCCTTCACTATAAGCGACCCAATCTACGTGCTTGAAACTGAAGATGGCGAAAAAGAATTTACTATGATGCAGAAATGGCCAGTCAGAAGAGGCCGTCCAATCAAGACAAAGCTGAACCCGGAAGAACCGCTTATTACCGGTCAGCGAGTTATTGATACATTCTTCCCAGTTGCCAAAGGTGGCGCGGCTGCTGTTCCTGGACCTTTCGGAGCAGGTAAAACTGTCGTTCAGCACCAGATCGCAAAATGGGCAGACGTTGACTTGGTGGTCTATGTAGGCTGCGGAGAACGCGGGAATGAGATGACAGACGTTATCAATGAGTTCCCTGAACTGATCGACCCGAATACTGGAGAATCAATTATGGAGCGGACTGTACTGATTGCCAACACTTCCAATATGCCCGTTGCTGCGCGTGAAGCCTCTATCTACACGGGTATTACAATTGCTGAATATTTCCGTGATATGGGCTATTCTGTAGCAATCATGGCAGATTCGACATCACGATGGGCTGAAGCCTTACGTGAAATGTCAGGTCGTCTGGAAGAAATGCCTGGTGATGAAGGGTATCCAGCCTATCTGGGCTCTCGTCTTGCAGAATACTATGAACGTGCAGGTAAAGTGGTTACGCTTGGATCTGGAGACCGTACTGGAAGCATAACAGCGATCGGTGCCGTGTCCCCTCCTGGAGGAGATACTTCTGAACCGGTAACGCAGAATACCTTGCGTGTCGCTAAAGTATTCTGGGGTCTGGACAGTTCCCTTGCCCAAAGACGTCACTTCCCATCGATCAACTGGTTGAATTCCTATTCACTATATAGTAATGAAATGAATGACTATGTAGGTAAGCAGCTCGGAGAAGACTGGAATGACATGGTAACGCGAGCGAAAGCCCTCTTACAGGATGAATCGGAACTGCAGGAAATCGTCCGACTAGTCGGAGTAGAATCTCTATCAGAACGCGACCGTCTGAAACTGGTTGTTGCCAGAATGATTCGTGAGGACTTCCTTCAGCAGAATGCCTTCGATGATGTAGATACCTACACATCAAGAAACAAGCAGTATGAAATGCTGTTTACCATCCTTAACTTTGAAGATCAGGCTGTTCGTGCGATGGATCTGGGCGCCTATTATGATGAAATCATTAAAGGCACAGACAATGTACGTGAACGTGTCGGTCGAATGAAATATATCAGTGAAGATGATATTAAGACAATTGAAACGATCCGTAATCAAACGAAAGATGATATTCAGACAGTATTAGAGAAAGGCGGTGTTGAATCAGATGCTTAAAGAGTATAAAACAGTTTCAGAAGTCGTCGGCCCGCTGATGACAGTTGAAGGTGTCGAAGGCGTCAAGTTTGACGAGCTGGTCGACATCGAACTTCAGACCGGTGAGCGCCGGAGAGGACAGGTTCTTGAAATCAACGGAGACAAAGCTGTGGTACAGCTTTTTGAAGGATCAACAGGGATCAACCTGGAAGATACTAAAGTACGTTTCCTGGCTAAACCTCTCTCACTAGATGTATCAGAAGATATGATCGGACGAACATTTGATGGGATGGGGCGAGTCAGTGATGGTGGACCGAACCTGATTCCTGAAAAAAGTCTGGACATCAATGGAATTGCGATCAATCCGATTGCAAGAGACTATCCGGATGAATTTATTCAGACAGGTATTTCTACAATCGATCACCTAAACACGCTTGTTCGTGGGCAGAAGCTTCCGGTATTTTCCGGTTCTGGACTTCCGCACAAAGAACTCGCTGCACAGATTGCCCGACAGGCCAGTGTAACGAATACAGATGAGAAATTTGCCGTTGTATTTGCTGCGATCGGTATCACATTTGAAGAAGCCGAGTACTTCATGAATGACTTCAAAAAAACCGGAGCGATCGACCGGTCTGTTCTGTTCATCAACCTTGCAGATGATCCGGCGATCGAACGTATTGCGACACCAAGAATGGCCTTGACTGCTGCAGAATACCTGGCTTTCGAAAAAGATATGCATGTTCTGGTCATCATGACCGATATGACAAACTATGCCGAAGCGCTGCGTGAAATTTCTGCTGCCCGCCGTGAGGTACCTGGTCGTCGTGGGTATCCTGGATACCTGTATACCAACCTGGCTACACTTTATGAGCGCGCAGGTCGTCTGGAAGGAACCAAAGGGTCTGTAACACAGATTCCGATTCTGACCATGCCTGAGGATGACATTACCCATCCGATTCCCGATCTGACAGGGTATATTACTGAAGGGCAGATCATCCTATCACGGGACCTGTATAACCAGGGCTATCAGCCTCCAATCAATGTTCTGCCTTCTCTGTCCAGATTGAAAGATAAAGGTACGGGAGAAGGAAAGACCAGAGTGGACCACGCGCCTACAATGAACCAGATTTTCTCTGCCTATGCACAGGGTAAAGAGGCTAAGGAACTCTCTGCCGTGTTAGGTGAAGCTGCACTGTCTGAAACAGACAGAAAATATGTCGAGTTTACAAATAAATTCGAAAAAGAGTACGTGAATCAGGGGAACTATACTAACCGTACGATTCAGGAAACTCTGGACCTAGGCTGGGAACTTCTGAAAGTTCTGCCTCGTGCAGAGCTGAAACGTATCAAGGATGATATGCTTGACAAGTATCTGCCAAAAGGAGAGTGAGGTAAATGGCTAAATTAAATGTCAACCCCACTCGTATGGAACTGGCAAATCTAAAAAAAAGATTGAATCTTGCCAGCAGAGGGCACAAGCTTCTGAAAGACAAGCAGGATGAACTAATGCGTCAGTTCATTCAGCTCATCAGGAAGAATAATGAACTTAGAAACCAGGTAGAAGAAAAGCTCGAGAAAGCAATGCAGTCATTCGCAATGGCCAAGTCATTACTTCATGAAAATTATATTGAAGAACTGATGGCTGTACCAAGCCGAAGTGTATCCTTGAATATCGATCGTAAGAACATCATGAGTGTTCGCGTACCACAGATGAACTTCCATTATGATGATCATACGAACGACGCAGCCGACTTAAGCTATGGATATTTGAATTCCAACGGTGAACTGGATCTGACCTTTGAATACCTAATCGATGTCATGCCAGATATGCTTGAACTCGCTGAAATCGAAAAAACTTGTCAGCTGATGGCAGATGAAATTGAGAAAACACGAAGACGAGTCAATGCTCTGGAATATATGACCATTCCTCAGCTTGAGGAAACGATTTACTTTATTCGGATGAAACTTGATGAGAGTGAACGTTCAGCTATTACCCGACTGATGAAAGTTAAGGATATGGGACAGTAACAGTTGATAATTACAGTGAAAATGGAGAATAAGGCATAAGTTCTTATATCTGTTTTCACTGTTTTTACATAGTATGGACAACTAGAAACTTAATAGAATGAAGATAGGCTATCAGCCAGGAGGCAAGAGTCATGACACCATCTTTTTTTGAAAAAAAGAATAAAAAGAGAGCACTCGTTTTTGGTGGAGGCGGTGAGCGCGGCTCATTTGAAATAGGTGTCTGGAGAGCTCTTGATGAGCTTGACTATGTTCCGGATATCATCACAGGCACATCTGTAGGTGCCCTGAACGGTGCACTGTATATTCTGGGCAATGTCTCTGAGGCGGAGAGGATGTGGAAAGAAATTGAAACCGGCAAGGTTCTGGATCTCGATGCACCACTGTCGATCGACAGTTTTAAAGACTATCGACGTACTCTGACTGGTTTTCTGATCAGGATAATCAGAGAAAAAGGAATTAGTTCAGCTCCTCTAAAAGCTCTAATTGATACGTATATTGATGATGAGAGCAGGATAAGAAGTGACGGTACAATTTTCGGTCTATCGACAACCAACTTGAAGACGAGAGAAATCGAGTATTATTTTCTGGACGATATTGAAGAAGGCAGGCTTAATGACTACCTTCTAGCCAGTGCGTCACTTTATCCAGCCATTCAGAAAAAAATGATCGACGGGACCCCGTACATCGATGGGGGCTACTGGAATAACATTCCGATAAACATGGCACTGGATAAATTGCCCGACCAGATTGTCCTTGTTGACCTCCAGGGCCCTGGACTACTCCATTATGACCACCGGATAGAAGAATGCGAGTCACTGCTGATCCGAACAAAGTGGCCGCTTGGAGATATGCTGCTGTTTGATACGAACAGGACAGAAGTGAATATAGAACTGGGCTACTGCGAGACTATGAAGTTAGCCAGGCCGGATATCTATAGAGGACTATGGTATACTTATGATACAGACACAGTAGAAACAGACGCCTCTGTCTTCTATCTCGCTTTGAATGGGCTTTTGACTGGTAAACGGTCAAAAGGGGTCTATGAATATATTAAAAGGGATAATCATCAGCTGATCTTTTTGAGAGAGATTGAGAAACGATGGGGCAGCGCTGTGGATGAAACCACTGTTTCTCTAGCTTTATGTGAACTGACAGGTAAATTGTTCAACATGATCCCTGATAAAATATACAGTATAGACAAGTTTCAAAATGAGATAATCCATCGTCTGATTAAAATGAGAGATGCAGAACGGAAAAATCCTATAAATGAGTTTGAACCCAGATTTCTCTTAAGTGGAAAAGAGTGGACGGAAGAATTTCTTGAAGGATTACCGCTGATATCGAACCGGACACTTGTCATACAGATTTTTGAGAGACTTGAAGATGAGCAGCTGAAGTGGGATACCCCTTTCTATAAGCTAATGATTCGAACCAGACCTTTTCCGTTCATTATTGCTTTATACTGTAAATATCTTTTGAACAAAAATTTAGGTTTGTATAGGTAAAATCAAAATTAACTTTCAATTCTACAGTCTGATATGGTAGAATTGGGGATAAGTTTTCATGGAGAATTTGTGTTGGGAAGGACTTGTAAATGAAAGATAGAGGATTGTTAATCGTTCTGTCCGGCCCGTCCGGGGTAGGAAAAGGAACAGTGAGAAAAGCTATTTTCGATAATTATTCAAATGAATTTGATTATTCCATATCAATGACCACACGCAAGAGACGTGAGGGTGAAAAAGAAGGCATTGACTACTATTTCAGAACTAAAGAAGAGTTCGAACAGCTGATAGCTGAAGATGGTCTGCTGGAGTATGCTGAATATGTTGGAAACTACTATGGAACCCCATTGGAGTACGTCAATCAGACGCTGGATGAAGGTCGGGATGTCTTTTTGGAAATCGAGGTCCAGGGAGCTTTGAAAGTCCGAGAAAAAATGCCTGAGGGAATCTTTATATTTCTATCGCCACCGGATCTGGATGAACTTAAGTCAAGAATCGTCAACCGTGGAACAGACAGTGATGAAATGATTGAGAGACGAATGCATAAAGCTGTAGAAGAACTTAAGCTGATTCAGTATTACGACTATGTGGTAGAAAACGATACAGTTAAAAATGCAGCAAGAAAAATCAGAAACATCATAGAAAGTGAACACCTCAAAGTGACAAGGAATTTAAGAGAGTACGCAGAAATTATAGAGGAGATGGAATAAATGCTGTTATACCCTTCACAGGATGATTTACTTAAAAAGATCGATTCGAAATATTCATTGGTGATACTGGCTGCCAAGAGAGCCAAACAACTTCACGACAATCCGTCAGCTGCTATGCTGGAAACGTACCAGAGTGTTAAAAATGTCGGGAAGGCCCTAGAAGAAATTAAATCCGGTGATCTGGTCATCGATCCGGATAGTCTTTCAAATTAAATCAATGAAACCTCTGATCGTCTGTTCATCAAAGATTTTTCTTTGCCGGACAAGTTCAGAGGTTTTTTCTAGTGTATAAACTGGGAAAGTACTATGAGGACACATAGGCTGAAAATTGGTAAACTAATAAAAACAGCAATGAGGTGACGTAATGATCAATGGAAAAAAGATAGCCCTGTATGTAACGGGAGGAATAGCTGTATACAAAGCAGTGGACTTGTTGAGAGAACTGATAAAAAATGGAGCAGAGGTAAGGGTGGCTATGACAAAAGGAGCAGCAGAGTTCGTCACACCCCTGACCTTTCAGATTCTGAGCAAACATACTGTTTATATTGATACATTTGCTGAAGACGACCCTAGTACAGTCAATCATATCAATTTGGCTGACTGGGCGGACTACTCTATAGTAGCGCCCCTTACTGCCAATACATTGGCAAAGATGGCACATGGGTTAGCTGATAATTTCGTGACATCAGCTCTTCTTGCAGTGACCCATCCAGTATTCACTGTACCTGCGATGAATGGAAATATGTACAGAAATACCGTGACTCAGGAAAATATTGAGAAGCTTTCAGCTAGAGGAATAGGTGTCATGAGCCCTGATACTGGGTTTCTGGCTGAAGGGTACAGTGGAGAAGGACGTTTTCCTGAAAAATCCAGAATAATAGACGAGCTGGAAGCTTTTATCCGAGATTACTCTGAGAAGCTTCCTCTAAGAAACAAAAAAATCATTGTGACTGCTGGTGGAACAAAAGAACGGATCGATCCGGTCAGGTATATTACAAATGACTCGTCAGGAAAAATGGGACATGCATTGGCAGTGGAAGCCTGGAAGAGAGGAGCCGAAGTGGTATTGATCAGTGCAAGTCAGCTGGCTACACCAGATTATATTACGCGTGTCCCTGTTGAATCTGCTGAAGAGATGCTGAGAACTGTGACTGATGAATTTGACGATGCGGATGCAGTGATCATGGCTGCTGCAGTATCCGATTATACGCCTGCTACCGTTGAAAAACAGAAGATGAAGAAAAAAGATAGCCTCACATTATCATTCAGAAAAAACCCGGATATACTAAAAAGTCTAGGAGAAAAGAAAAAACCAGATCAGTTGCTCATCGGTTTTGCAGCTGAAACGGAAGATCTGATTCGATACGCAGAAAAGAAGCTGAATGATAAAAATGCTGACTTGATTATTGCCAATGACGTCGGGAAAAAAGACAGAGGCTTCAATGTTGATGAAAATGAAGTGACCATGCTGTCGAGAAAGTCGGAACCTGTTACGATAAGTTTGAGGAGCAAATCAGATGTTTCAGTCGAGGTCATAGACTGGTTGGTCACTAATATGAACTGAAAGGAAGAATCAGATGGCATTATTTGCTGAAGTTATAGTGGACGTGCCTACGTTACAGACAAATCAGCCTTATTCCTATAAAATCCCAGAGCGTTTTGAAGCGTTTATTCAGAAAGGCATGAGAGTGATCGTACCTTTTGGTAAGGGAAGCCGAACGGTCCAGGGCTTTGTCGTGGGCTTCAGTGATCAGACGACTTTTTCGGGCGATATAAAAGAAATCCAGTCCCTCATGGATAACTCGCCGGTACTGAGTGAAGAAATGATTACTCTTGGCAGCGACCTGGCTTATCAGACTTTCAGTTTTCAGATCAAATGCTATCAGACAATGCTTCCTGCTGTACTAAAAGCGCGTTATGTCAGAGTAATACGTGTTATCGATGAGATTGATGAAGACCTGCTGTTCGATTTGTTTAAAGGCAAAGATCGAATAAGCTGGGAAGAGGCTGAGAAAGCTGACAGCCTGGATATTGTCCTTAAACTGGAAAAAGAAAATAAAGTGCATATCGATTACCTCGTTACAGACAAGAGTACAGTCAAAAAAGAAAAATATGTCAGACCGTTATTGTCATATGAGCACCTGGAAGAAATGAAGATGGGGATTCCGTCAAATGCGCACAAGCAGCTGATCCTTTTAAACCTGCTGCAGCAGATGGAAAAAGAAGAGGAGCAGCCTGTCACAGCATTTAAAGAACACGGTCTGTCCTTGTCTCATATTCGGACGGGAGAAGGAAAAGGCTGGTGTGAAGTTGTCGAGAAGGAAGTCCTGAGAGATCCTTTTTCAGATATTACTTTTGAACAGAGTCAGCCGCTTTCTCTGACAGCCGATCAGAAATTGGCTTTCGACACGATCGATCGGGCTGTAAAGACTGAACAGCATGAAGTCTTTCTGCTTCAGGGGGTGACAGGAAGCGGCAAGACGGAAGTTTATCTTCAGACGATTTCTGAAGTTCTAGAAAAGGATAAAGGGGCTCTCATGCTTGTACCTGAAATTGCCCTGACACCACAGATGGTCGAACGATTCAAAGGACGTTTCGGAGACCGTGTAGCTGTTCTGCACAGCGGCTTGTCTGATGGCGAAAAGTATGATGAATGGAGAAAGATCGAGAGAGGACAGGCTCAAGTAGTGGTAGGCGCCCGTTCCAGTATTTTTGCGCCACTAAAAAAGATCGGGCTGATTATCATTGACGAAGAACACGAAACGACCTACAAGCAGGAAGAGTTTCCTAAATACCATGCCCGTGATGTAGCAGTCTGGCGGGGACAGTATCATAACTGTCCTGTCCTGCTGGGAAGTGCAACGCCTTCTCTGGAATCAAGGGCGCGAGCGATGAAAGGAGTATATACCCTTCTGGAACTGAGTGAGCGGGCTAACCAGGCTGCTATGCCGCAAGTTAAGGTTATCGATATGCGTGAGGAAGCTAAAAACGGTAACCGATCCACTTTTTCAGACGTGCTCCTGACTGAGCTGGACAAGCGCATCCATAAGAATGAACAGGCTGTCCTGCTTTTGAACCGAAGAGGCTACTCATCGTTTGTCCTCTGTCGGGACTGCGGATACGTACTGGAATGTCCCAATTGTGACATATCTCAGACCCTTCATATGGATACTAAGACAATGAAGTGCCACTACTGCGGCCATGAAGAAGGGATTCCAAGAAACTGTCCGATATGTACAAGCCCTGCGATCCGTTACTACGGTACCGGGACTCAAAAAGTTGAAGAGGAACTGCAGGAGTATCTTCCAGACGCCCGCATCATTCGTATGGATGTTGATACTACAAGAAAAAAAGGGGCACATCAGAAACTGTTCAAGCGGTTTGAACAGAAACAGGCTGATATCTTGCTCGGGACTCAGATGATAGCCAAAGGTCTGGATTTTCCGGATGTCACTCTAGTTGGGGTCATTAATGCAGACACATCTCTTGGACTACCGGATTTCCGGTCTGCAGAAAAAACCTTTCAGCTGCTTACTCAGGTGAGTGGGCGATCCGGACGTGGACAGAAGACTGGAGAAGTCATTGTCCAGTCTTACAATCCTGATCATTACGCCATTCAGAAAGCAAAGCATCACGATTATGATTCATTTTTCAAAAAAGAGATGAATCTGAGACGGCTCAGTGAATACAGTCCTTATTATTTTCTGCTTAAGCTGTCAGTCAGTCATGAGAACGAAATGACTGCAGCTAAGAAAATTCATGAATTCATAGAGTTTTTGAAACCGTCTTTAAGTGAACAGGCTATTATATTAGGACCGACTCCAAAGTCCATTGCCAGAACACATAACCGCTATCATTTCCAGACGATCATCAAATATAAAAAAGAAGAGAAACTTAAAGAAAAGTGCCATGAGCTGCTGATGAATACCCAGAAAGAACAAGCTAAAGGTCTGTATATATCCTTGGACTATCATCCGCTCGACTTTATTTAAGAGGAAAGGGGTTTATCCTATGTATAAAATAGTATTTATGGGAACACCTGAATTTTCAGTACCGATACTGGAAGGACTTATACAGGAAGAAAATTACGAGGTGATTGGAGTTGTCACTCAGCCGGACCGTAAAGTGGGACGTAAAAAGGTGGTGACTCCGCCACCTGTTAAAAAGAAAGCCGTTGAACATGGCATTGCTGTTTTCCAACCGGAAAAACTGTCAGGATCCGAAGAGATGAATCAGGTGCTTGCGCTTGAACCTGATATCATCGTTACCGCTGCCTATGGACAGTATGTGCCGACGAAAATGCTTAAAGCGCCAAAGTATAAGGCAGTCAATGTGCACGCATCTCTGCTTCCAAAGTACAGAGGTGCGGCGCCTATTCATTATGCACTAATCAATGGGGATAGAGAAACAGGTGTAACCATCATGTACATGGAAAAGGAAATGGATGCAGGAGACATCATTTCCCAAAGGTCTCTGAGAATTGATCCGGAAGATACTGTTGGAACGCTTTTCGGTAAATTAAGTTTGATCGGTAGAGACCTCCTTCTGGACACCCTTCCGGATATCTTTTCCGGGACTCACACACCTACAAGTCAGGATTTGTCTGAAGTGACCTATTCACCGATGATTTCCAGAGAAGAAGAAAAAATCGACTGGACTAAGCGAGCAGAGACCATCGCTTTTAAAGTACGTGGAATGAATACATTTCCCGGAGCATATACCTTGCTGAAAGGTCAGAGATTCAAGATCTGGCGGGCAGAGGCAGTCAGTCAATCATCTGATAAAGAGCCTGGAACGATAGTCAGACTTACAAATAAGGACATGCAGATTCAGTGCGGAGAACAGACTGTCTTGTCCCTTAAGGAAGTTCAGCCATTCGGTAAGCCTAAAATGACGATAGAAGACTTTCTGTCCGGAGCAGTCAACCACTTAGAAGAAGGGGAACGATTTGAGTAATCAGAAGATAAAGCAAAGCAGCCGTTACCTGGCTGTTGAAATTTTCGACAAGGTTGAAGCCAGTCAGGCATTCAGTAATATTGTACTGAACGATGTCCTCAGACAGAATCAGCTGTCTCCAGAAGATACACGTTTTCTGACTGAGCTGGTATATGGTGTCATTCAGAATAAGATGAAGCTGGATTATCAACTGGATCCATTTATCAGAAAACAGAAGAAAATAGATGGATGGGTCATGCAGCTGCTGCGTGTATCCTTATACCAAATCACACTTCTCGATAAAATACCTATGCATGCGATAGTCAATGAAGCTGTTAATATTGCTAAGGTCAGAGGAAACAGAGGGATCGCAGGGTTTGTCAACGGCGTACTCCGTGCTATTGAGCGAAAAGGCGTACGCTCAGCAGATGACATCAGTGAACCGATAAAAAAATTGTCCATTATGTACAGTTACCCTGAGTGGATCGTTACACTTCTATCAGAAGAAGTTGGAATGGAAGAGACAGAACAAATACTCGATTCCTTATCTGACAAGGCCCGCTTAAGTTTAAGGGTTAACACGACACTCAAGTCTGTGGAAGACGTTCAGAGGCATCTGGAACTGGAAGGATTTGAAACTGAAAAGAGCAAAGTGTCTGCAAACGGACTGATTTGTCTGCGAGGTCTGCCTGTGCACTCGTCATTATTTAAGGATGGAGTCATCACGATTCAGGACGAAAGTTCCATGCTTGTTGCTGAAGCACTGCAAATTGAAGCTGGGGATGCGGTTCTGGACGCTTGTGCAGCACCAGGGGGGAAAACCACCCACATCGCCACTTATCTGGATAAAACCAAAGGCGGACAGGTGACCGCTCTTGATCTTCATGAGAAAAAAATAAGAAAAATAAGAGAAAATGCGGATCGACTGGGATTTGCTGATATAATAATAACGAATGCCATGGATGCGAGAAAAGCCGCTGAAACATTTGAACACGAGTCATTCGACAAGATACTTATTGATGCCCCGTGTTCAGGCTTAGGTCTTATGAGAAGGAAACCAGATATCCGCTACCAGAAAAGACTGTCAGATATAAATGCTCTGCAGAAAGTCCAGCTGGATATTCTGACTTCTGTCGCTCCGCTGCTGAAAAAAGGTGGACGACTTGTTTACAGTACTTGCACAATCACCAGAAAAGAAAATGATGACGTGGTAGAAGCTTTCCTCTCAGAACAGCCTTCATATGAAATCGAACCGGTTTATAGAAATAACTCGAGCATCAAGCTATCTGAAAATGGCTTTCTTCATCTGTACCCGCATCGGTACCATACGGACGGTTTTTTCATAGCTTCTTTGAGAAAGACATAGTCAGTTTAATTCTGTTCACTGATCATAGACTTATGGTCGGTGATTTACATAGGAAAATATGGAGTGATACAAACTGAATACTTATAAGAAAACACATATTGGAATGAGAACGATTAATCAGGATTTTGTCGAACTCTTTTATAATCAGGCCGATCAGCTGCTGGCTATTTTATGTGACGGCATGGGTGGACACAAGGCTGGAGATATTGCAAGCGAGATGGCTGTCATGCAGTTGGGTCACAGATGGCAGGAAACAGCTTTTGCCACTTCAGCAGATGTTAAGGAATGGCTTGACAGGCAGATCAATATAGAGAATCAGCGGATCTACAGAGTAGCCAGGACTTACAATGATCTTCAGGGAATGGGAACCACCCTTGTTACTGCAGCGTTTATTAATGAAGCGATCGTAATAGCTAACGTCGGGGACAGCAGAGCATACCAGCTGAATGCTGACGATGATATGCGTCTGATCACAGTCGATCATTCGTTTGCCAACGAACTCCGACTGAGCGGTGAAATTACTGAGGAAGAAGCGAAAAATCATCATCAGAGGCACACCCTCACACGCTCGCTAGGAGTGTTTGACAAAGTGATGATTGACTTTTTTGAACTGAATAAAGAAGAGACACAGCTGATCCTGCTCTGCTCCGATGGGCTATCGAATGGGATCGATAGGAAAGAGATGAACAACATCGTGCAGAGTGAACTAAATTTAAGTAGCAAAGCTGAAGCCTTGATTGATGCTTCATTAAAAAATGGATCGACAGACAATATAACCGTCTGCCTGATCGATTTGACTGAACAGTCGCAGAATGTTAGGAGGGGAGCGTAAGTGATTCCCGGAGAAAGAATTAGCAACAGATATAAGATAATAAGAGAAATAGGATCCGGAGGTATGGCACAAGTTTGCCTGGCAGAAGATCTTATCCTTGAAAGAAATGTGGCCGTTAAACTGATGGCCTATAATTTTCATAATGATGAGACCAGTATCAGACGCTTCAAGAGAGAGGCCCTTTCAACAACTGAGCTGACACATCCGTATATAGTCAATGTGGTCGATGTAGGGGAAGATGATACACCTTACATCGTCATGGAATACGTGGAGGGATACGATCTTAAGGAATTTATTCGTCAGAACCATCCGATACCCTATAAAAAAACAATCGAAATCATGTCTCAGATTTTAGCTGCTGTAGAATATGCACATAATCACAATATTATCCATAGAGACCTTAAACCGCAGAATATTCTTATCGATCATAGTGAAAAAGTAAAAATAACGGACTTTGGGATTGCAGTAGCATTGTCAGAAAATTCCATTACTCAAACTAACTCGCTGCTGGGATCCGTTCACTATATTTCGCCCGAGCAAGCGAGAGGAAGTATGGCAACGAAGCAGTCAGATATCTATTCACTGGGTATCCTTCTTTACGAACTGCTCGCGGGCCGTGTGCCATTCGATGGGGAGTCTCCAGTATCGATTGCCTTGAAGCATTTCCAGAACGACATGCCTTCACTAAAAGAAAACGATTCTTCACTTCCGCAGGCTCTCGAAAATGTTGTTCTGAAAGCCACAGCTAAAGAACCGGGTAATCGTTACCGGTCTGTCACAGAGATGAAGAAGGATCTTGAAACAACATTGTCAGAATCACGGGCAGAAGAAATGAAATTTATGCCTGTATCGACACACGATGATGAAACACGTATGATTGAACCGGTAAAAATCAGACCGGATAAAATTGAAGCACCTTCAGCTGAGCAAAAACCAGTTGAAGAGCCGGATAAAGCTTCACCCGAACCTAATAAAGAGAAGAAGAGAAAACGGCGGAGGAAAGGCTTGCTTTTCATCATTATTCTTCTTTTGATGCTGATTGGCTCTCTTCTGGTCTTCAGTATGACACAACCAAGAGAGGTGAGTGTGCCGGATCTATCAGGCCTTACTCTTGAGGAGGCCGAAGAAGAACTGGAAGAACTGAATTTGCAGGTGGGAGATATCGTTGAGCAGAACAGCAGTGATGTGGAAGCAGGTAGAATAATCCGTACAAATCCGTCACCTGATGCAGTACTCCGGGAATTTGCTTCAGTTAACCTGTTTGTCAGCCTGGGGGAAGAGATGATCACCCTTGAAGATTATGAAAATGTCTCATATGAGGATGCGAGGGCTGAACTGACAGATATGGGCTTCACGGTAGAAAGAGAAGACGTATTCAGTAATGATATATCTGAAGGGAATGTCGTCTCCCAAAGTATATCTGCCGGCGAAGAAGTAGTGCCAAGTGAATCGACGATAACCCTTGAAGTAAGCAGTGGTCCGGAAGGTTTTACTCTAAGGCGTCTTGTCGGATATTCTTCTGTAGGAGTAGAAGACTATGCCGATGATCTGAACCTTTCAGTAACTATTACCAATGAACCGCACGATACTATTCCTGAAGGACAGGTTGCCCGACAGTCTCCTGAACCGGGAACAACGGTATATCCGGGATCGAGAATCTCAGTTGTCTTCTCAACTGGGCCTGAAGAACCCGAATATGTAACGTTTGTCAGAGGTATCATCATTGAGTACCTAAGTGAGACAGGAGAAGATGCAGAAAATGATGGAGATGAAGAAAATGAAGAAGATGATGAAAACGGAGAATCAGACGAAGGGCTGACACCCAATGCCATTGAGATTTATGTCGAAGATGCTGAGAACTCGTTTGACGATGTCTACCGAGCCTTTGACATCTATGAGGACACTCCGGAAATCATTACATTCGTAGTGGAAGAAGGACAGACAGCCAGTTTCCGAATCGTTAGAGACGGGGAAGTCATCAGAGAAGAAACAGGGATAAGTCCGAACGACTAGAAGGAGGAAGCTACTTGCACGAAGGACGAATAATAAAAGCCCTCAGCGGTTTCTACTATATCCAGACACCTGAAAAAGATGTGTATCAGACCCGTCCGAGAGGGATTTTCAGAAAGAGAAATGAAACACCTCTCGTCGGTGATAAAGTGAAGTTTACATTCGAGACAGACAAAGAAGGAACACTGGAAGAAATAATGCCGAGAGAAAATGAACTGTCCCGTCCATCCGTTGCCAATGTGGATCTGGGCTTTGTCATCATGTCGGTCAAGGACCCGGATTTTTCTACTTCACTTCTTGACCGTTATCTTGTGTCTCTTGAGCAGCATCATATCACTCCGGTCATCTACATTACCAAGACAGACCTGACGACAGATGAAGAATACGCTGCTGCAAAGGATCTTGCCGATATTTATACTTCTATCGGATACAAAGTGATATTACCGGATCAAAATAAGCAGGTGAGTCCAGAGATACTGCAGGAGAGATTTAGAGATCTTGTCAAAGATAAGCTGGCAGTGTTCATGGGGCAGTCCGGAGCTGGCAAGTCAACCCTGCTGAACAGTCTTAACCCGGAACTTAAACTGAAGATTGGGGAAACCTCCAAATCACTTGGAAGAGGAAGGCATACGACACGACACGTTGAGCTTGTGCCTTTACTCGGAGGCCTGGTTGCAGATACGCCTGGTTTCAGTGCGATTCAGTTTGATGAGCTGGATGCACAGAATCTGTCAGCCTGTTTTCCGGAAATATGGGAAAAAGGAAAAGACTGTCGGTTCAGCGGATGTATACATCAGAATGAACCAAATTGTGCCGTCAAGAAGGCTGTAGAGGAACAGCTGATAGCATCATTTAGATACAACAACTATCTCTTTCTTATCGAAGAGATACAGAACAGAAAACCACGTTATGGAAAGAAGAGGGGAAAATAATGGTTAAAATTGCGCCATCGATTCTTAGTGCGGATTTTGCAGAACTGAAGAATGAGATTCAGAAAGTTGAAAATGGGGGAGCAGACTGGATCCATATCGATACGATGGATGGGCATTTCGTACCAAACCTGTCATTTGGTATCCCGATAGTCAAATCCGTTAGACCACACACCCAATTGCCTCTTGATTGTCATCTGATGGTAGAAAACCCTGAAAATTATATCAATGACTTTGCTGAGGCAGGAGCAGATATTATTTCGATTCACGCTGAAAGCACGAATCATCTGCATCGTGCGCTCCAGATGATTCGGTCAGCTGAAGTTAAAGCGGGTCTGGTAATCAATCCGGCCACTCCCGTCTCCATGATAGCTGATAGTCTGCACATGACAGATCTCGTCCTAGTCATGACAGTCAATCCTGGATTTGGAGGGCAGTCGTTCATTAAAGAGACGGTCAGTAAGATAGAGCAGCTGGCTGCTCTGAAACAAGAGCACGGGTATTCTTATGAAATAGAAGTTGACGGTGGAATAAATGATGAGACTGCAAAAGTCTGTATAGAAGCAGGTGCTACAGTACTGGTAGCCGGTTCATACGTCTATGGTGCAAGTGATGCTGGACAGCAGATCACCAATCTGAAACAGTCGGTGAAATAGATGAGTACGGTCCATATTATGCTGGGAAGCCCGGATGAGCAAAGAGCCTGGCCACCAAAGAAACAGCAGGATCACTACATCGGCGTGGACAGAGGGGCATTTTACCTAACTGAAAATGGCTACAGTCCTGACTTGGCTCTTGGCGATTTCGATTCGATTTCAGAGGTGGAAAAGCAGAAGATAAAAGAACATGTTGGGACATTTATTGAAGTAGATCCGGATAAAGAAGATACGGATGCAGAGCTAAGTCTGGTCTATGCCATGAAGCAGTTTGACTCAGAGAAGTTGATTGTCTATGGCTGGTCAGGTGGGCGTCTGGATCATCTGATGAGCATTCTTATGATTCCATTGCAGCCTAGATTCCACAAAATCCAAGGAAAAATTGAGTTTGTCAATCAGACTAACAGTATAAAGTATTATCAGCCCGGCGTACACAAAGTGGTTAAAGAGCATAATAAAACTTACTGCTCTGTTATCGGGATGACTCCGGTCAAGCACCTGTCTCTTGGTCAGGGGTTCAAGTATCAGCTCGATGGAGTTAATTATGACTACCCAGCAGCTCTGATCAGTAATGAGTTCGTGGCAGCAACTGCAAACCTGACCTTTAAGTCGGGTATAATAGCTTTTGTTCAAAGTAGAGACTGAATACATTTATATCAGAATATGATTTCAGGAATGATAAGAAATCCAGATGACTAAACTTTGACTAAAAAGCAATGAGACCTCACCAAAAGTGGCGAGAGCCCTCATTGTTTTTTAGTCAGAAGTATCAGGTGGCGAAAGGATAATAGTGACAAATCCAATCCCTTATAAAAATATAGTTGTCTGAACACCATACTAAAGACAGCAAGTGATACGTCTAAAGTTAAAATTTATAGTATAGACCGCTCTCAGATATGGTAATATAGAAATATAATAATTGATACTATAACTAATTAAGCTTTTACATAGCGAATAGAGGTATGCAGATGATTAATAATAGAAGGAAGTTTTTCCGCTGCCGGATCAGTGGGTTTAAAGAAGCGACGATGATCCTTCCGGCAAAAGAAGATAGGGTGTATACAATAACGCTCAACAATATTAGTGGTAACGGATTGTCCTTTGTGAGTAGAGAAACATTCAAGGTCACCGAGTTTCTAACATATACATTTAAATTTGAACTGGAAGAAGAATGGTTTGAACTGGAGGGATGCATTATCCGCAAGAGCGGAGAGGAGAACCGGTACATTAAGTACGGCGTAAAACTAGCTCCTTTATCAGTAAAAGAAGAGTCGAGACTAATCAGAGTGATAAATAAGTATCAGATCAAACAGAATAAATCTGATCTTTTTTCAGAAGACTGAACTTTATATATGTTTGCTGAGATCCTTTAAGTACTATTCGATTTAAACAACCCGACTGTCCGTGACTAGTTTGTCCTGAGCTGTCGGGTTGTTTTGATGATTGTCTTAGGTAACCCATTTTAAAATAAATAAAATATCAAAAAAAGCCTGCATATGCTAAATTAATTAACATCTGCAGGCTCTATGATTTTATTATTATACGCGTTCAACTTTTCCTGATTTTAAAGCGCGGGCAGAAACCCAAACTTTTTTAGGTTTTCCATCAACCATGATACGAACTTTTTGTAAATTCGCAGCGAAGCGACGTTTTGATTTGTTGTTAGCGTGTGAGCGGTTGTTTCCGCTTCTAGCTTTACGTCCAGTTACAAAACATTCTTTAGCCATTTTTTCTCCTCCTTCGTGCATAGCTTTAACAAACAAAGCTAACTCATACTTATATAAAGTATCACATATCAGTGAATGAAGCAAGTCTTTTTTTATAATCGTTCAAGGATTATTACTTTACAGCCGACGGTATACATTTTTTTCTGAAAGTCGTTATGAATAGTAAGTTTTATCTACAAAAGTAGGCTGGAACAGTGTATACTGGAGGATATAACATAAACAGTTTATTCATCACATACCCAGAGGTAAGGTCCGGATTATCTTGCCTTTTTTTACGGGGTGCGATATGCTAAAATATGTTTGAATATCAAAGAAACCTTTAAAAAAACTCTGTATATATAGTAGGAGAAAGGGGAAAAAGGATGAGTGTTCAGTTGAACAATGAATTTGGAACGATTGAAATGTCAAATGATGTCATATCGACTGTAGTGGGTGGAGCAGCTACTGAGATTTTCGGAATCGTAGGTATGGCTAGCCGTAAACATGTGAGAGATGGGATCAATGAAATCCTAAATAGAGACAACTACTCAAGAGGTGTAGAGGTCAGACAGGAAGATCAGGGTATTGTTGTAGATGTCTACATCGTAGTCAGTTACGGCACGAAAATAACTGAAGTATCTAAAAATGTTCAGGAGCGAGTGAGATACCAGCTGGAACATGACCTGGGTATTGTCGCCAGTTCAGTGAATGTATATGTTCAGGGCGTAAGAGTTCAAAATGACATGTAAGCCATAGTCACTGTTCTAAAAGTGACAAAGGAGGAAATTGCAAAAGTGGATGTTAAGAGTTTAAAATCAAAAAAGTTTAAAGAAATGGTGGCCCTGGGTAGAAAACGTCTGGACGAACAGACTGAATATGTTAACTCATTGAATGTATTCCCGGTACCGGATGGTGATACAGGGACAAATATGAATTTATCATTTACCAGCGGAGCGAATGCTGTTAAAGATTCAACCAGTGACAACATGGGAGACACTGCCCAGGCACTGGCCAAGGGTCTGCTTATGGGTGCCCGTGGAAATTCCGGTGTTATTCTTTCCCAGCTTTTCAGAGGCTTCTCTAAAGCGATCGAAGGCAAAGAAGAAATTAATGCACAGGAATTAGCTGCAGCTTTTCAAGGTGGGGTAGACACAGCCTACAACGCAGTGATGAAACCTGTAGAAGGGACAATACTGACAGTTGCAAGACAGTCAGCAAAAGCCGGATTGAAAAAGGCTGAGGAATCTGACGAAGTTATCGAGATAATGGAAACTGTCCTCACTGCTGCTAAAAAATCACTTAAAAAGACCCCTGATCTTCTGCCGGTTCTTAAAGAAGTAGGCGTGGTTGACAGTGGCGGACAAGGTCTAGTGTATATTTATGAAGGCTTTCTTTCTTCACTGACTGGAGAAGAGCTTGTTGAAGAAGAACATGAACTGGATGAACTGGTTCGTGCAGAACACCATAGAGGCGGCGTGCATGAGCATGTATCAACTGAAGACATCACGTTTGGATACTGTACTGAAATTATGGTTCGTATCGGCGAAGGAGAAACAGTTGAGCAGGAATTTGACTACGAAGAGTTCAGAAATTACTTAGATAAACTCGGAGATTCTCTTCTAGTCGTAGCAGATGAAGAAGTCATCAAAGTGCACGTGCATACCGAAAAACCGGGCGAAGTCATGAACTACGGTCAGAAATTCGGCTCACTGATGAAGATCAAAGTCGATAATATGCGTGAGCAGCACTCTGAGCTGTCTCATTCTGACGAATCTACTCCGCAGACTACTAAGAAAAAAGATTTTGCTGTTGTAGCTATAGCTCCTGGAGAAGGGCTTAAAGTCCTGTTTGAAAGTCTGGGTGTTGACTATGTGCTTCAAGGTGGACAGACGATGAATCCAAGTACTGAAGATATCGTCAAAGCCATGGAAAGCGTACCGGCTGACAACTACATTATTCTGCCTAACAATAAGAATATCTTCATGGCTGCTGAGCAGGCTGCACAAGTCGTCGAAGCAAGTGCAGCTGTCGTTGAGACACGTACGATTCAGCAAGGGCTGACAGCTATGCTGGGATACAATCCGGCACATGATCTGGAAACAAACAAAGAGACAATGACTGAAGAACTGGATCTTGTAAAATCCGGTCAAATCACTTTTGCAGTTAGAGACACCGAAATCAACGGCCTGGCGATCCGCAAGGACGATTTCATGGGTCTGATCGATGGAGAAATCAAAGTAACAGAACCTGATATGTTTGATGTAGCGGTCAAGACAATAGAGCTGATGATTGATGACGACAGCGAGATCGTCACACTGCTTATCGGTGAAGATGGAACTGAAGAAGAAGCTGAAAAAATCTCTGAGTATATCAATGATCACTTCCCTGATTTGGAAGTTGAAATTCATGCTGGAGATCAGCCCGTTTATCCGTATCTGATTTCTGTAGAATAATTATTAAGAGGAATAGGAGAAACGACTTGTGATTCTGTTGTTTCCTCTATTCCTGTTTTTTTAGAAAGGAGAGAGTTTGTGAATCAGTCTATTCAAGACCCGGTATCAGTACTCTCAGGCGTTGGAGAAAAAAGAGTCGATGCTCTGAACGATTTGGGGATTTACACAATTTACGATCTTCTGACCCATTATCCCTTTCGCTATGAAGACCTGACTGTGAGAGCTATCGATGAAATTGAAGATAACGAAAAAGTGGTGCTGGAAGGCATTGCACTGTCAGATGGTGTATTAAGTCACTTCGGGAGAAGAAAGAATCGACTGACTTTCCGTATCAACTGCGATCATGTGATAGTTAGCGTGACTTTCTTTAATCAGCCTTTCCTTCAGAAACAGGTACAGGCCGGTAACCTTTTAAAGATATACGGGCGCTGGGATATCAATAGAAAACAGCTTAACGGCATAAAAATCCTTTCTACAGGAAATGAGAATCAGAATACCGAGGCCATTTACCATACTACGAAAAAAATCAGACAGTCTACTTTGCTCAAACTGATAAAACAAGCATGGGACATCTATCATCCTTTTATAGAGGATAATATGCCACTGACTCTACTGGAAGAGTTTAAGCTGTCGAGCATGAAAGAGACGATATTCAATATGCATTTTCCGGAAAGTGATGAGCAGCTTGAAAAGGCCCGGTACTCAGTTGTATTCAGAGAGTTTTTTTACTATCAGATGAAACTGATCTGGCGTAAGAAACAGCTGAAGAACAGCCAGTTTGGTAATCGTATCGAATATGATGTTGATAGACTGAAGTCATTTTTCAGGAGTCTGCCATACGAACTGACGGAGGCTCAGAAAAGAGTAGTCAATGAAGTCTGTAAAGATCTTCTGTCTTCCCGCCAGATGTTCAGACTGGTGCAGGGGGACGTTGGGAGTGGAAAGACAGTGGTAGCCGCTGCAGCGATATTAGCTGCCCAGACAGATGGCAGGCAGACGGCATTCATGGCACCTACTGAAATTCTTGCCGCTCAGCATAAAGAGTCTCTTGATGAGATGTTCCTTGATATAGACATTACAGTTGCTCTGCTGACGGGATCTACTCGTAAGAAAGAAAGAGATGCCATCCTTGAAGGTCTGAAAAATGGTTCGATTGATTGTGTCGTTGGAACCCATGCTTTGATACAGGAAGGGGTCAATTACAAGTCTCTCGCTCTCGTCATCACTGATGAGCAGCATCGGTTCGGAGTGAATCAGAGAAAAGCTTTGAGAGAAAAGGGCTATCACCCCGATGTACTCTTCATGACGGCCACCCCTATACCTAGAACGTTATCGATTACGGCATATGGAGAGATGGATGTATCGATCATCGATGAAATGCCAAAGGGAAGGAAACCGATATCCACTTACTGGATCCGTCCGGCTCATTTTGACAGACTGATTGGATTTGTACAGAAAGAGTTGAGTAAAGGTCACCAGGTTTATGTCATCAGCCCGCTGATTGAAGAGTCGGAAACCATGGATCTTGAAAACGTAACTGCGCTGCAGACCACCTACCAGGAAGCTCTAGGAAGTCAGGCGTCAGTCGGGCTGCTTCATGGTAAAATGACACCTTCAGAAAAAGAAGAAGTTATGACAGCATTTCAGGCAAACGAACTGAATGTGCTCGTCTCGACAACAGTCATCGAAGTAGGCGTAAATGTCCCGAACGCTACATTAATGATCATTCACGACGCAGACCGGTTCGGCCTGGCTCAGCTACATCAGCTGAGAGGCAGAGTAGGGCGTGGAGCAGATGAATCTTACTGTGTTCTAATCGCTGATCCCAAAGGAGAAAAAGGAGCAGAGCGAATGAAAATCGTCACCGAAACGAGTGACGGCTTTGTCCTCAGTGAGAAGGATCTGGAAATGCGTGGGTCCGGAGATATGTTCGGGCTGAAGCAGTCGGGGATGCCTGAATTCAAACTTGCTGATATCAATGAAGATGCAGTGATTTTAGAATACGCACGTAAGCAGGCTATACTTCTACTGAATTCAGAACAGTTTTATCAGGAAGAAGCGTATGCTGGACTCAGAAATGAGATAGGAATCATCCTCGATCAGCAGCCGATCCTTGACTAACATTAGAAAGTAACAGGAGGAAATTAAAGTGAGAATTGCTGTAGATGCTATGGGCGGAGATAACGCCCCTAAGGAAATCGTTAAAGGTTGTTTAAGGGCAGCCAGAGAATTTTCAGACGTGACACTTGTCTTATATGGGAAGGAAGAAGCTATCAGAAATGAATTGAGCGAAGATCTTCCTAACATCGAGATCGTTCACTCTGAAGAAGTGGTCAAAAGTGATGACGATCCAGTCAGATCAATTCGAAGAAAAAAAGAATCATCGATGGTCAAAGCTGCTTACTCTGTAAAAAATGGTGAAAACCATGCCTTGTTCTCTGCAGGGAACACCGGCGCGCTTCTTGCTGCAGGAACATTGATTATTGGTCGTATGAAAGGGATCGATCGTCCCGGACTTCTGGCGACATTACCTGCATTATCAGATAAACGGGCAGTTTTCAATATGATCGATGTAGGGGCAAATGCAGATTCGAAACCCCTGAATATCAATCAATATGCCACTTTAGGGACCTATTACTCAAAGCATGTCCACGGGATAGATAAGCCGACTGTTGGACTGCTGAACAACGGGACCGAAGAAAACAAAGGAAATGACCTGTCTAAATCATCGTATGCCCTATTGAAAGAGAACGATGCAATCAATTTTATCGGTAATGTAGAAGCAAGAGACCTTTTGGATGGGGTTGCTGATGTGGTTGTTACTGATGGATTTACAGGGAATGCGGTGCTTAAAACAATTGAAGGGACCGCGCTCTCTCTGATGAGCGTCATAAAAGGTGCGATCATGGACAACGGGATCAAAGCCAAACTTGGCGGGCTGATGCTTAAAGACAGTCTTAAAGAAGTGAAAGATCTGCTAGATTATTCCAAGTATGGAGGAGCAGTCCTGTTTGGTCTTAAAGCACCGGTTATAAAGACGCATGGATCAGCAACTGAAGAGCCCGTTTACCATACGATCAGACAGATAAGAGAAATGCTCGAATCTAGTCTCCTCGAAGATCTAATCAGGCATTTCGAAAATCAGTAAGTACAGGCTCGTCTGTAATATATGACGTTTTTTTGTAATTCTTTTAAAAAATATGGAAATTACAATGAGGATGTTATACAATTATCCTTGTGAATCAAATGATATTTTAATAATAGATTAATAGAACTAATAGAAACTGATCAATTATCAGCGGAGGAGTAGAGTAGAATGAATGAACAGGAAGTATTTGACAAAGTTAAAAACATTATTGTAGAGCGCCTAGGTGTAGATGAAGAAAAAATTACACGCGACACCACGTTTAAAGATGATCTGGGTGCAGACTCTCTGGATATAGTGGAACTGGTCATGGAAATGGAAGATACATTTGGTAAAGAAATATCAGATGAAGACGCTGAACAGATCACAACTGTCGGAAAAGCAGTCGATTACATCAAGAGTAACGCATAGTTTATTTTGAACAAAATATGACTCCTTGATTTTAATTAGAATAAAGTTAGAAAAAAAGCTTTAAAATTTAACTTATTGTTATAAAATTAAAAAAGAGTATTGATATTATAATAAATCAGGTGTATAATTCGATTTATATTATTAAGCTTTTGATGAAAATCAAATGAGAGTTTAATAATTTTCTCTGACTTACAGGGAAGTAGAGTATAGGAGGTTAAGTAGTGGCCGTCGAACGAAGTTTGTTAGAGGTTAACAACTTAGAAACAGGATTCAGATTTGGAGATGTTTACCACAACGCTGTAGATGGCGTGTCATTGACGCTGAAGAAAAATGAGATACTTGCAATAGTCGGTGAGTCCGGCTGCGGGAAATCTACTTTGGCTACATCGATCATGGGACTTCACGATCATAAGAACACCCAAATTAAAGGAGAAGTATTATATAAAGATTTAAACCTTCTCGACTTGAATGAAAAGTTGTATAACCGAATTAGAGGTAATGACATAGGTATGATTTTTCAGGATCCACTAGGGTCTCTAAATCCACTTATGACTATTTTTAATCAAATATCAGAATCACTTGAATACCATTCTGATTTAAATGAACAGCAGCGTAAAGGCCGAGTGCTTGAACTGCTGAACCAGGTTGGGATCCCCCGCCCTGAACAGATAATGAAAGCTTATCCGCATGAGTTGTCAGGTGGAATGAGACAGAGGGTCGTCATTGCGATCGCACTGGCCAACAAACCGCCGATCATCATTGCAGATGAACCGACTACCGCATTGGATGTTACCATTCAGGCTCAGATTCTTGACCTGATGAATGACATACAGGACGAAACAGGTTCAGGAATTATCCTGATCACTCACGACCTTGGTGTAGTAGCAGAAACAGCGGATAGAGTGGCGGTTATGTATGCAGGACAGATCGTAGAAGAAGCACCGGTTGAAGAACTGTTTGCCAATCCTAAGCACCCATACACACGTTCTTTACTTAACTCTATTCCTCATGAACTGGAAAGTGATGATGATGAGCTTCATGTGATACATGGAACTGTCCCTTCGCTTCAGAAACTGCCAAGAAAAGGGTGCCGTTTTGCTCCGCGTATTCCATGGATTCCTGAAAGTGCACATGAAGAAAATCCAGTTTTGCATGAAGTGAGTCCAAACCACAAAGTGAGATGTACATGCTGGAAGCATTTCCACTTTGAAGGGGAGGAAAAATAATAATGGGATTTATTGAAGTTAAAGATTTAAAAGTACATTATCCGATCCGAGGCGGCGTGCTGAACACGATTCAGAGCTATGTAAAAGCCGTCGATGGTGTCAACCTGACGATTGAAGGCGGGAAGACATACGGTCTGGTTGGAGAATCAGGATCAGGAAAGACGACGATCGGAAAGACGATCATTGGTCTTGAGAAAGCGACTTCAGGACAGATCATATATGAAGGACAGAATGTAACTAATAAAGCTAGAAGCCGCAAAGAAAAATATGCAGCGTATAACAAAGACGTTCAGATGATTTTCCAGGATGCAACATCATCCATGAATCCGAAGAAGCGTATTCTAGATGTTATTGCAGAACCTATGCGTAATTACTTTGATTATACTCCAGATGAAATCAAGCGTAAAGTTGTGGATCTACTTGAGATCGTTGGGATGAATGCCGAGGCTATGTACAAATACCCTCATGAATTCTCCGGTGGACAGAGACAGAGAATAGGTGTTGCCCGTGCCGTTGCGAGTGATCCGAAACTGATCATTGCTGATGAACCGACATCTGCTTTGGACCTTTCCGTGCAGGCTCAGGTTCTTAACTTTATGAGACGTATTCAGAAAGAGTACAACTTAAGCTACCTTTTCATTTCACATGACCTTGGTGTGGTTCAGCACATGTCAGATGATATTGCAATCATGCACAGAGGACGCTTCGTTGAACAAGGGTCTAAAAAGGAAATTTACAGCAACCCGCAGCATATTTACACTAAACGTCTCCTGTCAGCGATTCCAGATATGGATCCGACTACTAGAGCTGCGCATAAAGTTGAAAGACAGCGCGTAGAAGCCGAGTACGATGCACAGGAAACAGAATACTATGATCCTGACGGGCGAGTATATGATCTGCAGGAATTCAAAAAAGATCACCTTGTTGCTCTTCAGCCGGAAGCACCTAATGCTTCTCTGCAAAATGAGAAAGTGAAAACAGGAGGGGAACGTTAGACATGTGGAAGACGATTTTTAGACGAATACTTTTAATGATTCCTCAAATGATTATTTTAAGTATCCTGATTTTTATTATTGCTGATTTCATGCCTGGAGACCCATTCCGAGGACTGGTCGATCCTAACTTGGACCCAGCTCAACTTGAGGCGCAGCGTGAAGCGTTTGGATTGAACGATCCTCTGCCTGTCAGATATGTCAGATGGGTTGGAGATGCTCTCCAAGGTGATTTCGGACGAAGTTTCAACTATCAGCAGCCAGTGGTGGCTGTAATAGGTGGAAGACTAGGAAATACTGTAAGGCTGTCCTTGTTATCAGTTATTCTGACGTATCTTATCGGTCTGCCTTTGGGAATACTGGCTGGAAGATATAATGAGTCTGTACTGGATAAAACAGTGCTGGTCTATAACTTTGTCAGTTTCGCCGTTCCGATATTCGTATTGGCCCTGCTGATGGTCTGGATATTCGGGTACAACCTTAACTGGTTCCCATCCAGAGGGTCGGTCAGCATCAATGCTAGTACCCCTTGGGAAGTTTGGACAAGTCGATTATATCACTTGATACTTCCGTCTATAACAACCGCAATCTTAGGTACCACGTCTATTATTCAGTATCTAAGAAGTGAAATAATTGATGCCAAAGTATCAGACTATGTGAAGACAGCACGATCTAAAGGTGTCCCGATTTCCAAAGTCTATACTAAACACATCTTCAGAAATGCGTCACTTCCAATCGCCTCAGGATTTGGATTTACAATTGTAGGTCTATTTACCGGATCAATCTTTATCGAACAGATCTTTAATTACCGCGGTATGGGATATTTATTCCTCCAGTCAATCAACACGCGAGATTACAGTGTCATCTTTGTCCTTGTGTTGTTCTACGGATTCTTAGGATTGATAGGGACATTACTTTCAGATTTGATCTTGATGGCTGTAGATCCACGTATTAGAATTGATTAGATTATTTTCAACTGGAAAGGAATGAATAAATCTTATGGCTACAAACCAAGACGCGGAAGCAGCAGTCCTGTCGGATGATATGGCCGCTTCTTCCCCACCAATGGGGATTAAAGTAATTGTTCGCGAATTTATGAGAGATAAGCTGGCCCTGGCTTCTCTAATATTGCTGGTTGGACTTCTGGTCACCGTATTCATCTGGTCTTTCCTTATTGATCAGGACCAGGTTACCAACGTCAGCTTGTGGGATTCGTACTTGAGACCTATGTCTTTCAGTGAAGATCCGGCTAGAGAAGGCATGCGCTTTATACTCGGAACAGATTCAGCGGGAAGAGATATTTTTGGTCTTCTTCTAATAGGAGCAAGAAATTCACTGCTTCTCGGATGGTCAGTGACTGTTGTTACTAGTATTATCGGTATTGTTATCGGAATTCTTGCTGCATACTATGCTGGACTTATCGATAACATCATCATGCGGATCATAGACTTCATCATGATTTTGCCTCAGCTAATGATCATTATCATCTTTATTACGATTGTTCCGACTTATAATGTATTTACATTTGCATTGATACTTATAGTTTTCAACTGGCATGGCCAGGCAAGGTTTATCAGGGGACGTGCACTGACAGTCGGACGATTGGATTTTATCAGTGCATCGAAGACAATGGGAACTCCGTCACTCGTGATCATGCTTCGTGAAATGATGCCTAACATCAGTTCACTGATCATCGTCAACCTGACACTGAACTTTGCAGGAAGTATCGGCTTAGAAACAGGGTTATCTTACTTAGGTTTCGGGCTTCCGCCTGGAACACCAAGTTTAGGAACCTTAGTTGCCTATGCCACCAATCCAGATATTCTGGAGAATAGAGCTTGGGTTTGGTTACCGGCTTCAACACTCATCCTAGTGTTGGTGCTGTGTATAAACTACGTCGGTCGTGCGCTCCAACGTGCTGCAGACGCTAAACAAAGATTAGGATAAGAGAAGGGGAGAAAAAATATGTCAAACAAGAAAAGATATAGCATGCTTGCAAGTACTGCTGCTGTAGCATTCATCTTGGCTGCCTGCGGTAACGGCGTAGATGAGAACGGCGCTACTGAGGAAGAAGTAGAAGACGATGCCAACGGTGAAACTGCTAATGAAGGTCCTGCACCGATTGAATTCGAGACGAGAGTCGAGAATGAAGGGGAAGCAATCGAAGGCGGAACATTAAACGTTGGATTTGTAACTGATTCACCATTCACTGGTATTTTCAGCTATGAGCTTTACACAGGTGCCCCGGATGCAACCGTCATGCAGTATACAATGGGTACACTTGTCGGAACAGACGAGAACTACCGGTTTGATGATTCTGGAGCAGCTACTGTTGATGTTGACCAGGATACTAACTTAGTAACGATTACTTTACGTGATGATGTTTACTGGCACGATGGCGAACAAGTAACTGCCGGAGACATTGCCTTTGCACATGAAATCATTGGTCACCCGGACTACACAGGCGTTCGTTACAGTTCTGACATGCAGAGCATCGTTGGTATGGAAGCATACAAAAATGGTGAAGCTGACAGCATTGAAGGGATCACTGTTGTAGATGACCAGACTCTTGAAATTCAATACGAATCTGTAGGGGTACAGATGCTTCAAGCCGGTGGTGGAATCTGGACTAATCCAGCACCTCGTCACTATCTGGAACATATTCCAGTGGCTGAACTTGAATCTGCACCAGAAATCCGTGAAAACCCAATTGGATTTGGTCCGTTCAAGGTCGAGAACATCGTTCCAGGTGAATCAGTATCGTATACTCGTTTTGACGATTACTGGCGAGGAACTCCAAACATTGAAAGAATCGAACTTGAAACAGTTCCAACTTCAACTGCTGTAGCAGCTATGCAAAATCACCAGTTTGATTTGTTCCTGAGCATGCCTACAGACCAGTTTGAGAACTTTAAAGATATCCCAGGCTATACTATACTAGGTCGTCAGGAAAATGCCTACACTTATATCGGATTTAAACTAGGTGAATGGCAGGAAGCACAAGAAGATGATGAAGGCAACGTAATAGAGCCTGCTCAAAACGTTCCGGATCCAGATGCTAAAATGGCCGATGTCAACTTGAGACAGGCGATGGCATATGCGATCGATAACGATGCTGTTGGTGCCCGTTTCTACCAGGGACTACGCAGCCGTGCAACATCTCCGATCATCCCTAACTTTGCTGACTACTACAATGATGATCTTGAAGGCTATCCTTATAATCCAGATCGTGCTAACGAGCTGCTTGATGAAGCAGGATATGAAGATATAGATGGCGATGGATTCCGTGAAACTCCAGATGGAGAAGAACTGGTGATCAACTTTGCATCAATGGCTGGTGGAGAAGTGGCAGAACCAATTGCCGAGTACTACATGCAGTCTTGGAGAAACATCGGATTGAACGTTCAACTACTTGACGGACGTCTACATGAGTTCAACTCATTCTACGACCGTGTTGAAGCCGACGATCCAAACATCGATATCTTCCAAGCTGCTTGGGGAACTGGAACAGATCCTACTCCAGACGGACTTTACGGCCGTTATGCACCGTTCAACTACACACGTTGGGCTACTGAAGAAAATGACGCCTTCATGGAAGATATGCTCAGCGAGCAGGGCTTCGATAGAGAATGGCGTGCAGAAGTATTCAGAGAATGGCAGGAGTACTTCATGGAAGAGTTACCAATCATCCCGACTCTATTCCGTAATGAAGTCTTCCCAGTCAACAACCGTGTTGGTGCTTACGACATTACTGTAGGAGAAGATCCAGACACACCAGGTGTTGGAATCCACACTTGGTACCTGATCGACGAAGATCGTGCAACAGAATAATTAAAATCACTGATAGACTATCTAGTATCGCTCAAAAATCGCTCAATCACCTGAAAAGACATTGATCTTTTCAGGTGATTTTTTTAGTTTAAATAATTGTAGTTATTTATAAAATGATGTATGATAGTAGTTAATCGGTGTAAGTTTATTCACAATTTACTTCGAATTCAAATTAATATTTTTAGGAGTAATGCATATGTTTTTAGCATGGAAAGAAATAAAGTATTCTAAAACCAGGTTTGCTCTAATTATCGGAGTGGTTGTTCTCGTGTCATATCTTGTTTTTTTTCTGACTGGCTTGGCTTACGGTCTAGCACAGGAAAATAGAACCAGCATTGATAAGTGGGAGGCGACTGGAATCGTTCTTGCAGATGAATCAAACCTTAATATCAACATGTCGATGTTTCCAAAAGAACTGGTCGATGAGGTCGATGCTTCGGAGACTGCTTCTCTGGGTGTAACCTCAAGTGTAGTTCAGCTAGTTGAAGATTCGGAAGATGACGATGATTCGAAGGTCAATGTCACGTTTTTTGGAGTTAATGAAGATGAATTCATCTTTCCTGAGATTCTGGAAGGGGAATCTCTTCAGAATGACAATGAAGTGATAGCGGATATCAGTTTGAAAGAAGAAGAAGGATATGAACTGAATGATGAACTGTCGCTTGCGGGTATCGATACAACCGTAACAATCGTCGGGTTCACGGATAATGCAAAATTTAATGTCGCTCCAGTATTATACACAGATCAGTCAACCTATCAGCATATCAGAGCAAGTGGATTCGGCGAAAGAGACGATGAGATCATTAGTGCTGTTGTAGTTCAGACGGATAGTGGTGAACTGGAAGGAGTGGATCTGGGGACTGATGACCTGGAAATATTTGAAATCGACGAGTTTATCAGTAACTTACCCGGATATAATGCACAGGTACTCACTTTCGGATTCATGATCGGTTTCCTGGTGCTTATTGCGGCTATGATCGTAGGTATATTCATCTATGTCCTTACACTTCAGAAAACTTCAATCTTAGGCGTTATGAAAGCACAAGGGATTTCGTCCGGATATATAGGAAAATCAGTAGTTGGACAGACACTGCTGCTGACCCTCTTCGGAGTGCTGACTGGTCTTGGGCTGACTTTAATCACAGGTCTTCTTCTGCCAAATGAAGTTCCCTATATGAATAATATTCTGTTTTTTGCTGGTATAACAACTTTATTAATTGTTGTAGCTTTAATGGGGGCATTTTTCTCAGTGAGAACGGTAGTAAAAATCGACCCTATTGAAGCTATAAGTTAGGAGATCATTATGAAACTTATTGAATTGAAACAAGTCACAAAAACATTTAATGATGGACGAAAAAAAATAGAAGCATTAAAACAAACAAACTTTTCAGTTGAAGAAGGTGAATTTGTGGCCGTTATTGGCCCGAGTGGCTCTGGAAAAAGTACATTTCTGACTATAATTGGTGGTCTGCAGACCCCTACTGAAGGTCAAGTTTATATCAACGAAGAAAAGTTCAGTGAGCTTGAAGAAAAGAAACGTGCTAAAAAAAGATTTGATGAAATAGGATTTATTCTACAGGCATCAAATCTGATTCCTTTTCTGACAGTTAAAGATCAGCTTCGTCTGGTCAACAAGATCAATCGTTCCAATTTTGATAAAAATAATGCGAAAGCATTGCTGGACGAGCTGAAAATCAACGAGTTAAGTGATAAATTCCCAAGCGATCTTTCAGGCGGTGAAAGACAGCGTGCGGCGATTGCCCGTGCATTGTATCATGATCCGTCCGTTATTCTCGCAGATGAACCGACGGCCAGTCTCGATACAGACCGAGCTTTTGAAGTGGTTGAAATATTAGGAAGAGAAACGAAGAAAAAGAAAAAAGCAACCATCATGGTTACTCATGACGAAAGACTGACGGATTACTGCGATACAGTATATGTAATGAAAGATGGCGTTTTGAGCAAAAAATAAAAGAGGAAAGTTGGATAGGCATGTCAAAAACAGTTAGTGTCATAGGTGCCGGAGTAGCAGGTTTAGCTAGTGCAATCCGCCTGCAGCATGCAGGTTACGATGTAACGATATATGAAAAATCCAAAATGGCTGGGGGGAAGATGCATCAGCTTAAAAAAGATGGCTTCACATTTGATGTAGGACCTAGTATTGTGATGATGCCCGAACTTTATAGAGAAGTATTTGAGCTGGCAGGACGGAATCCGGATGATTATATCCCGATGCAGCGGCTTGATCCCATGTATTCAGCCTTCTTTGAAGATGAGAAGATAGATGTCTCGTCAGATCTTGTGAAACTTGTTGAGCACCTTGAGGGGATTGGGGAAGAAGATGTAATAGGATTTCTTGGTTATTTGAAAGATATTTATGAAAGGTTTACGATTGCGAAGGAGTATTTTATTCAAAGACCATTTAGAAAGCCCTCTGACTTCTATAACCCATTCATGATCAAGCAGGCAATGAAGCTCAAGACGTTTGACAGTGCAAATCATTCAATAGGGAAGTTCGTCAAAGATAAGCGCCTGCAGCAGATTCTAAGTTTTCAGACTCTGTATATAGGGATATCTCCTATGAACGGTCCATCTCTTTACACAATTATTCCTATGATCGAGTACTTATACGGCATCTGGTTCATAAAAGGTGGCATGTATACGATGGCCAGTTCAATGGAAAAACTGTTTCTGGAACTTGGCGGTCAGGTAAAATATGGAGCAGAAGTTGATGAAATTGTCATTGAAAATAAGCAGGCTACAGGAATAAAGCTGAATGGAGAAAAAATCCTTTCCGACTATGTCATGTGCAATGCCGATTTTCCATACGCTATGAAGAACCTTGTAAAAGATACGAAAGCTAAAGGGAAATACACAGACAAAAAAATCGACAGTATGAAATATTCCTGCTCATGTTTCGTCATGTATCTGGGGATGGACAAGAAGTACGATAAAGTGGATAATATCCATAATTTTGTATTTTCAAAGGATCTGGATGAAAATCTGGAGGATATTTTTGAAGGGAAGTTGCTTGATCAGGCTTCTTTCTATGTCTACATTGCATCCAAACTGGATGAAGATCTGGCTCCTGAAGGAAAGGATGGACTCTATGTTCTGGTGCCTGTTTCCGATCTCTCTACAGCCAA
Source organism: Alkalibacterium thalassium (assembly GCF_900101165.1). Lineage (GTDB taxonomy): Bacteria > Bacillota > Bacilli > Lactobacillales > Carnobacteriaceae_A > Alkalibacterium > Alkalibacterium indicireducens. The sequence continues at coordinate 86,004 of NZ_FNFK01000005.1, forward strand.
GTATGAGTGGACAAATAATACAATTGCCCATTATAGAAACCAGGTAATCAATAAACTTAAGACGATTGAAGGCTTTGAAACAATAGAAGCTGATATTATTTCTGAAAGCTATACCACACCCAAAGATTTTGAGTCCAAGTTTAATGCTTATAACGGAGCGACCTTTGGCCTGAGACCTACTTTAACTCAAAGCAATCATTTCAGACCTCAGGCTAAGTCAAAAACAGTCGAGAACCTGTATTTTACTGGGAGCAGCACTCATCCAGGAGCCGGAGTTCCAATCGTTTTGACATCTGCAAAAATAGCAACGGAAGAACTTATTTTAGACGACAAATAAACGAAATAAAGACCCGTTGAATCTGATTTGAATAGATTCAGCGGGTCTTAGATGTCTATTTATATTGCAAAGTAAGATTCCAGATAACGCGCGACACCATCATCATGATTAGAAAAGGAAGTAATATCTCCGGCAATGGCTTTAAGCCTGTCAATACCGTTGGACATAACAACACCCAGTCCGGCGTACTGAATCATTTCATAGTCATTTTCCTGATCCCCAAAAGCAAGTATATCTTTGCGGTCGATATTGTAGTATGCAGCAATCCGTTCGAGGCCAAGTGCTTTCTGTACACCGGCTGCCACTACTTCAAGACAAGGCGTATCGCCGCCCCACATTCTTACTTCAACAGCGTCTCTATACTGTTCGATAATCTTTTCTTCGATGTAAGGCTGGTACTGACGAGTAGAAGTAAATACACCGACAGAAGTAGGATCTTCAAGAAGCGTTTCAGAAGTCAGCTGTTTACTGACTTCAATGCCTTCAGGAAAGAAATCAGGATAAGGGATGTATTCACCTTCTATATAAATAGATTGTTGTGACTCAGCAGCAATCAGCTGGACTTCCGGATTCTCTCTCAGAGAGAGCATAGAGATGGCCAGGTCTTTACTCAATGTCTTATGATAGCTGTGAGACCAGTTTTGCTCAGAAGGGTTATGACACCAGGCACCATTAAAGTTTACGATGGGTGTTGTCATTTCAAGTTCTTTGTAATAATAATAGCTGTTGCGATAAGGCCGGCCGGTCACGATGGATACGATATGTCCATCCTTGCGCAATCGGTTCAGTACATCCTTAGTGCGTACACTCAGCATGGACTCATCGTTTAATGTCGTTCCGTCCAGATCGAGTGCAATCAGTTTTCTTTTCATTACTATCTCTCCTCGTTGACCGTTTAATCATCTTTATCCAGTATATCAAAGCTTTAATGAAAAGTATATTTGAATTGAAAAAGGGTATGTGTCAAGACTTTGGCGGAAACTTTTTTTTCTAGAGATGGTAACTCTTCAATTTTAATATTAAAATGGCTCATTCTGTGTGTTTCATTACCCAAACATTTTCTTCAGTTGTCCCATTGGACTTGATGTGGAACTATAATTAGCTATTTCTCCCATTTTAACGCCTATAGAAGGACGATTAATCTTTTTCAAAACAGCTCTAACAGCGCCTTTAAATTCAGGGACAATGGTTTGTTCAAATGCAGGTAGTTCGGCTCTTAAAGCTTCTAAAAGCGTTCCGTTTTTACGAGCTGAAATAATTGAAGCTAAGTTTCCAGCTCCTTTGGCTGAAA
>NZ_FNFK01000119.1 GCF_900101165.1 Alkalibacterium thalassium
TATAAATCTGAGTAATTAAAAACACCGTCAAATCAAGGATCATTTTTCCTATATTTGACGGTGTCTTCTAATTCAGCTAGTTATTTCCCAGCCCCTTTATGCACCCAACTATAAGTAATTGAAAGGATAATGAAGGTGGTAATAAAAAGTGAAAGTAACAATTTCAGATATTGCAAAAATGGCAGGAGTAGCCAAAAGTACTGTGTCACGTTATTTAAATGGCGGTTATGTAAGTGAAACAACGAAACTGAAACTAGATAAAATCATTGCGGATACAAAATATGAACCGAATAGTTTTGCCCAAAGTTTAAAGGCGAAAAAAACAAATTTAATAGGAGCCATTATTCCCAGGTTCGATTCCTATGCGACCTCACGAATGTTGATTGGCATAGATGAAAGTTTGAAAGAATTAGGTTATCAAATATTAGTTGCCAATACTAGCCAAAAGCTAGAAAGAGAAATAGAAAATATTTATAGTCTGGCCAATCAAAAAGCTGCTGGTATTATCTTGCTTGCGAAACAAATCACCAAGGAGCATATTGAGGCAGCGAAGGCAGTGGATCTCCCAATTTTAATTGCAGGGCAAGAAGATGAAGAATTTCATTCCCTTGTCTATGGGGATGCTCAATCTGGATATGATATTGGAAAGTATGTGGCAAAGTGTGGTCATACAAACATTTGTTACATTGGGGTAACGGAAGAAGATGTGGCTGTTGGTGTAAAGAGAAAAGAAGGATTTAGAAAAGCGATTGAAGAAGAGGGAATCGAAAATGTTTCCTATTACGAGAGTAGTTTCTCGATTGAAGGCGCTTATACAGTAGCTACATCTATTATCAAAGAAAATCCAGCGACAGTTTATGTATGCGCAACAGATAATATTGCATTAGGGACCATGAAAGCTATTCATCATCATGGACTCAAAATCCCTGAAGATATTTCGGTGACTGGATTTGGTGACTATGATGTGGCCGATATTATCGACCCTAGCTTAACGACAATACACTACCCATATAAAACAGCAGGAGGTACCGCTGCCAACAAAATAGTTCGTATGATTCAAGGGGAAGATGTAGAAAGACTTACGACCATTCCATGTTATTTGGTTGAAAGAAAAAGTGTACGTAGGAGAAAATAGTAATAAAAACCATAACTACCCGGAGAAACCTGATTGGTTCAAATAATTATCTTCGGAGAAACGCTCTCTGATAAAAGAGTCACTTTATTAACGACCTATTTTTTCGTTTTTAACGATGTTATACTGACTTAAAGGGGTAACTCCCAATAATCTATGAAAAATTATGTTTCCCAAATTTCTCGTTGCTCGTATGATGATTTCTGTCGATGAAGGTAATATAAT
>NZ_FNFK01000033.1 GCF_900101165.1 Alkalibacterium thalassium
ATTCAAGAACAGATGAACATGGTCTTCATCCGTCTCCAAAGCAAGGAGGTGGAAGCCTTGTTCATCACAAATGTCTTGAACTAATTTCTTGAACCGTTCTTCGAGAGAGGGATTCAAGAAAATCTTTCGTCTGTACCGAGGACAAAACACAAAATGATAGTTGATGAGGCTGACGGTTGTTTTAGTTCTACGGTAATTTTCCATGTATCCATTATACTCTATACGTGTATGAAAACATACCGAACATACTCAAAAAATATTCGAATATATCACAGGGCTTTCGAGTTCGCCAAAGCGAACCCTCATCCCTGCCGAGCTATCATCCCACGATTGAAACCGTGGGTTTTCTCACTCGGAAAACTGATAAAGAAAGACAGGCATGTCTTTTCCTGCTAGTCAGGGAGTTTGTCTTCCAGTTCTGTGACCTTTTTGATCAGCTGATCGATTTTGCTTTCCAATGAACTGATATTTTCAGTTTCTTTCGACTTGGACCGGTTAAAGTAGGTTGTCAAAGAACTCGTGAGCACACCGATCATAGCCAGTCCGAGAAACATCAGAATGGTAGCAGCAATTCTTCCAGTCAGAGTAACCGGAGAGACTTCACCGTGACCGACAGTAGAAGCTGTAACTATCGCCCACCACACGGATTCTGAAAAAGTGACATTTTCTGATACTGAAAAGACGACTGCTCCGAAAAGAATCAGGAGAACACTGGTATATAAGGCATAGATAAGACCATTTGTATGAAGGATCGATTTGATTTCCCGCTGCGACCGGACTTTCAGACTGAACAGACGAGTGAAGCGTGACAGTCGAATGAGATGAGAGAAACGCAGTATCCTAAAGATTCGGGAAAGACGGAATAGTCTGAAGATCGAGACAAACGGAATGATTGACAGCAGATCAAAGACATGATGGACCACAAATTCTTTCTTGTCTTGAGACAAGGTCAGCCGATAAATATAATCAACAGCAAAAATAAAAACGAAGATCAAGTCAATTGCAAAGTAAGGCTGGTCAGCAATCGAAATAACTGATAGCAGATCGAGGATGATCAGAAAGATGGATGCAATTGACAGAGCCATCATAGTAAAATTGTAAAGTCTAAACGAGCGCATAATAACCTCCAGTATACAGCCTGACTTAAGGCAAGTAGTTAGTCTAATAGTAGGGTGTTTACTGTCAGATGTAAAGGGCGTTGGTCACTATTCAGATCGATGATAGAAAAAAGCACTGAACCCAAAAGTCCAGTGCTGCATTCTGATTTATTTTTCTGAAGTATAACGTAGTGCCCGTGTCTGCAAGTCTTTTTCAAATATCTTACGGAAGAATTGAATAAAAGGTCCGATAAAGAACGCAGTAATAATCGTATTGAATCCTAATGTAGCACCTAGAAGATAGCCGATAATTGAAAATGAGACATCAATGATGACACGCGATGTCCGGTAGGTCCATCTGCCATTTGCCTTCTCTGTCAGAATAATTGGGAACGCATCGTAAGGAGCAACGCCTTCTTTTGCCTCAGTGTATAAGGCCACACCACTTGAAATAAAGAACAGCCCAAGTAATGAGAAAATGATACGAATAAGCAGACCTTCAGGTTCTGAGAAGTAAGAATTGTAAAGCGATAATGTCAGGTCCGAAAAGTTTCCGACGATAAAGATGTTCAGAAGTGTTCCAATTCCGATGAGTGCACGATTATCAAAATAAATCAGGATTAGTGCAATCAGACTGGAAATCATTATGAACAAGCCGAAGCCCATATCAAGAAAGCCGCTCGCTCCTAAGTTGAATGTAGTATACGGATCGGTACCCAGATCAGCCAGACGGAAGAACGATACCGCGAAACTGATGAAAAACGTACCGATTAGTGAATAAGTCAATTTTATTTTTTTCATATAAACCCTCTTTTTTCTGAATAATGTCTATTTTTCATCATACGACCTGCTAGGATGAAAGTCAATTCTGTGCAGTAAACTCTCATTGAGTTAGTTCCGATTTATGACTGATTTCTCATCTGGGGGAGTAGTTTAATCAAATCTTGAATGGTATTAAAACATAGGTGGAAATAGGGTTTCTAGAATTGAGTCTGCTTCGGAGATAAAAAAGGGTAATAGATTAATTGTACAAAAAAAGCAGTCCATGACTGCCAAGTTAAATGATAGACGACCCTAGAGAGATTCGAACTCCCGACCTACAGTTTAGGAAACTGTTGCTCTATCCTGCTGAGCTATAGGGTCAGATGATAGGTATGTACAAGAAATCTTCTGGCACAATCATTTTGCCGTACTCTTATACAAGCATTATCATGCGCCTAACTTTCATTATACAACAGTCTGGCTAAGCACTCAATACTCTCATTTTCATTTAGATAAAGACTTCTAAAAGATAGAGCAAGTAGCTGAAGCAACGATTATCCTGGGAATCTGCTGTCTCAGTTGTCAACATCAGCCCCCTCATATACACTGAAAGCATAAGAGGGGGAACTGATTAATGAAAAGGAGTGAACTTGCATGTCAGAAAAAGAGGTACTGATTGTAGGCGCTGGACCGACAGGACTCGTCCTGGCTCTGGAACTGGCTTATTACAATGTCCCGTTCAAACTGATCGATCAGAAATCAGGTCCTGGCGAGTCGTCAAGAGCCATGCTGGTCGTATGAAACCTTTAAAATAAGCATTATGAATAGGATTAGCTAAATGACTATGTGGAGGATTTTTTTTGCATGTGCATTTTTTCAAGTAAATATGCTATCCTTTAATAAGTAAAGAATAGATGAAATGGAGTGGATAAGATGAAAGTATCAACGAAATGGGAGGGCAATCTGGCCTTCACGATGACTAATCCAGACGGGAACCAGGTCAGAATGGATGCCAGCAAGGAAGCTGGTGGAGACGGAACTGGGGCGTCACCAATGGAGACCGTCCTAGGCGGTCTGGCAGGCTGCATGGGTATCGATATGTACATGATTTTGAAGCCGTATCAGGACAAAATCAGCCGTATGGAAATTGAAACTGATGGGGAAAGAAATGACACAGCACCTAAATTCTTCACTGCAATCGAAGTGACCGTCCATGTTGATGGAGACGTCCCGGCCAGCCGAGTATGGCGTGCAGTTAAACTGAGCGACGAGAAATATTGTTCAGTAGCTAACTCACTGAAAGCTGACTTGAGTTACAAGGTTATCCTGAACGGTGAAGAAGTTTCTGACGAAAAATAATTTAGACAGGCAGCAGGTGAGACCTGTTCAATAGGAGAGTGACACATGGCTACATTGAACGTAACATTTCAATCTCGCGAATTGATGAGAAAAGTATCGTTTTCAGCAGTGATTCCATCTTCAACAAAATCCTTGTATGACCCGGAACCGATTGAAGAAACAAGTGGTTCTCTAAAGACTCTGTACCTGCTTCACGGATGGGATGGGAATCACGAAGACTGGATCCAGAATACTCGGATTGTCAAATGGGCGACAGAATACAATATCGCAGTTATCATGCCATCCGGCGAAAACAGTTTTTACGTCGATCATCCGAGCGAAGACAATTACGGAAAATTCATCGGAGAAGAGCTGATTCGAGAAACACGGCGGCTCTTTCCACTTTCTGAAAAAAGAGAGGACACCTTCATCGGCGGATTGTCGATGGGAGGCTACGGCGCTCTAAGAAATGGCTTAGCCTATCCGGAAACCTTCTCAAAAATTGCTGCGTTTTCCAGTAGAGTGCTTAAAGCTGATGAGCCGCTGCACGACTTGTCCACTACGGATCGATTAAACTCTAAACTACAATCGATCATAGGCTCCAACTCCTACAAGGATCTCAAGCCAGAAATGGATATTTACAAGCTTGTGCTGGGGCAACCTCGTCCAGAGTTATACATTGCTTGTGGAACAGAAGATTTTATTTACGAAGATAGTCAAGCGCTCCATAGATATTTAAATGAAAATGAGATTGATCACATTTATAAAACTTCAGCCGGTGGTCACGAATGGGGTTTTTGGGACCATTATATAGAGCAAGCAGTACAGTGGATGGTAGAAGAATAAAGAAAAATATTATAAAACGGTTTCGCTGCAAACTAATGGATTCAGCGAAACCGTTTTATAAAAAATCTCATTTTTTAAGAAAAGGCTTGCAAAAATAATTTTGATTTAATATAATTCATTTATCGAAACGTTTCGAAAGGGCGTGGTTGGATATGACAATCATTGATGCTTCATTCTTTTCAGAGAATTTAACAAGGAAAGTCAGCTTTTCTGCTATTATTCCTGAAAAAAACAGAGCATCGGGTGCATTGCAGACACTTTATCTTTTACATGGATACAGTGGTGATTGTAAAGATTGGTTATATGCAGGACAGATAGAACAGTTGGCAGATAATTATGGCATTGCAGTCATCCTGCCTAATGGAGAGAACAGTTACTATGTTGATCATCCAAACGGATTAGGATACGGAGCGTTAAGAAATGGTTTGTACTATGATCAGACATTTAGTAAAATTGCTGCACTATCCAGCCGGATCTTGACTAGGAAGCCGGAAGATTCGACGCATACTTATCCGGATCGCATTATGAAAGTATTAATTGGAAGTGACAAGACAGCAGATATACCAGATGAAATGGATTTATATCATTTAGCGGAAAACAGCGGTCAGCAACCAGCACTTTATATGGCATGCGGGACTAGTGACTTTTTGTATAAAGATAATGTAGAATTTCACGCATTTCTGAAGCAAGCAGACTATCCTCATCAATATGTGGAAGACGAAGGAGACCATAACTGGGAATTCTGGAATCAGCAGATTATATTAGCTTTAGATTGGCTGACTGAAAAAGAACAGCTAAATACGTAAGGGTTTACAATTATAAAAGAACATGCTATATTTTAGGTGAATTAAATTTTTTTTTGAAGTTTTGTCGAAACGTTTCGACAATCAAATTTTAAAATTAGCGCAAACGATCAAATATGAAAAAATTAGGAGGAACCACAATGGTGAAAATGAATAAATTAGTATGTGGAACTGCATCTCTACTATCAATGAGTTTGCTAGCAGCATGCGGAAATGGTGGAGATGGCGGAGATGAAGGTGCTTCAGAAGGCGGGTCAGATACATTATCTGTTTGGGTAATGGGAGACGGAAATGAGTCTGTTCAACCGATTTTTGACGCATATACAGAAGAAACTGGAGTAGAAGTCAATCTTCAAAGTATTCCTTGGTCAGCTGTTCATGACCGTTTATTAACGGCTGTAGCTTCCGGAGAAGGCCCAGATGTTGTGCAAATGGGATCAACTTATATGGCTGAATTTATTGATGCAGGTGCATTGATGGATATCTCTGAATATATTGAATCTGAAGAAGCGCTCAGTCCTGATAACTTTTTTGAAGGAAACGTAGCGACAACAATGTTTGAAGACAACTATTATGCTGTACCTTGGTATACAGAAACACGTGCGCTATACTACAGAACAGATTTGCTGGAAGAAGTTGGTTATCCAGAAGGACCGAGCACTTGGGATGAATTATATGACGCGGCTGTACAATTATCAGAACGCGGTGACAATATGTACGGATTTGATATCAACTTGCAAGAGCAGACCTTTGGACCTATGTTCGCAATGCAAAATGGTTCTGATGTGATCACAGAAGACAATACTGCTGTAATGAATGAACCAGAATTTGTAGAAGCCATTGAATATCTTCACAGTTTTGCAGAAGCAGGAGCTTCACCGATGCAGGACTTGGGTATTGAAATTTCTCAAAGCTTCGGTGGTGAAGGAATCGTTCCAATGTTTATTTCCGGGCCATGGTCAATTACAGCTATTGAAGATCAGACGACGGATATTGAAGGTGAATGGGATATCAGAACACTTCCAGAAGGACCTGTCAGCAACGTTTCTAACACTGGTGGCGCAAACTTAGCCGTATGGGAAGGATCAGACAACCCGGATCAGGCGATTGATTTGATTGAGCATATTGTTAGTACGGAAAGCTTATTGACTTACTATGATACAACTAGTTCTCTGCCGGCATTGATGTCAGCTTGGGAAGAAGAGCCGTTCCAAGATGAAAAAGTTGCCGTCTTTGGAGAACAGCTTGAAAACTCTGAACATATGCCATTGATCGTTGGATGGGATAGAGTATCAAAAGCCTATCTTTCAAGTTTCGAACAAATCATGGTTGGTGGAGCAGACATTCAAGATACGCTTGATAACTTGAACCAAGAAGTACAATCGATCATCGAATAATCAATCAGAATATTAGAAAAGTAAACTCCATAAATTCAGAGAATTGAATAGATCCTATTCATTCTCTGAATTTTGATTTTAGAGAGGACGTTTTATATGAAGAGTAAAAAAGCACCCTATTTCTTTATTGCACCAGCTATTATATTACTGCTGATGTTTTCCATTTTCCCCATCCTGATTGCGTTGCTGATCAGTTTTACAGATATGAGCCTAGCTGGCTTGGCAGATTATTCAAGAATTGAGTTTCTTGGTCTGCAAAATTATCAAAATATCTTGCAGGATAATGTCTTTATTCAATCTATTACCAACACCTTATTTTATGTTTTGTTTGGTGTTCCACTGGTAATTCTTTTTTCACTGACGATAGCGATTTTGATCAATATGGGGAAAACGAAGTACTTTTCCTTTATGAGAGTGGTGTTTTATTCTCCATCAATCACGAATATTGTAGCTGTTGCCATTGTTTGGGCGTTTCTATTTAACCCTAGTGAAAGTATCGGATTGATCAATCAAATGTTAAGCACAGTGGGCATTCAACCGATCGGCTGGTTGACAAACACTGATGTTTCAAAATTTTCACTAGTTATCCTTGCAGTGTGGAGAGGGATCGGGATTAATATGTTGATTTTCTCAGCAGCTTTGCAAAACATTCCCAAAACCATGTATGAAGCTGCCGAACTGGATGGCGCAACAAAATGGGAACAAATCTGGCATATTACGATTCCTCAGCTTAAATTCTCAACGTCATTCGTTACGATCACTACGATCATCGGATGGCTGCAATTCTTCGAAGAGCCATTTGTTATGACAGACGGAGGTCCGCTGAACAGTACAATGAGTGTGGCGCTATTTATCTACCGCAACGGTTTCCAAAATAACCAGTTCGGTTATGCCGCAGCAGGTTCACTGCTTTTATTCGTTGTGATTATTGCAGCGACTATGATTCAGTTAAGACTGCAAAGACGTGGACAGAATTAAGAGGAGGATCAATCAATGATTAATATCAGTAAAAAATTAAAGATTACGATAGGGGCCGTCTTGGGGCTTTGGGGACTGGTTACCGTTATTCCATTTTTGTGGATGATTTTATCAGCTTTCAAAACCAATGCTGAAATCGTGTCGACGCAACCCAACCTTTTTCCAAGTGAATGGACACTTGCGAACTTTGCTGAGCTGTTTCAGCGTCTGAACTTCGATGTTTATCTAGTCAATACAGCGATCATTACGCTGCTTGGCTTCGTTGGGCTATTTCTTAACGCCATGGCAGGTTTTGCGTTCGCACATTATGATTTTAAATTCAAAAACTTCTTATTCATATTAGTGCTGGCGACGATGATGATCCCAGGACAAGTAACGATGATTCCAGTGTACTTGCTGCTGAATCAAATGGGATTGACAAACACCTACTTAGGGATCGTTTTGCCGGGTCTGACCGGCGCATTTGGAATTTTCTTGTTTAGACAATTTTTCTCTAGTATTTCTGAAGAATTTTTTGAAGCAGCGAGATTAGACGGAGCCAGTGACTTTTATGTGTTTTTCCGAGTTGCCTTGCCGTTGTCTAAACCAATTATTGCTGTACAAGGGATCTTGACCTTTATCGCCGGTTGGAACTCTTTCTTATGGCCGTTGATTATCGCAAATGATCAAAGTTTCTACACGCTATCTGTAGGACTTCAGTTGCTGCAGGGACAGCATGCAACAAACTTTGCCTTACAAATGGCAGGAGCAGCGTTCATGGTGGTTCCGATCTTGATTATCTTCATCATCTTCCAAAAATATATCCTCAGCGGATTTAACATTTCCGGCGGGAAATAAGTACTTTTGTATAACATGAGAAACTAAAAGCAATGCAAAAAGGAGCAGACAGATGAAAAAAGAAGAACTGAAAGCTTTACTAGATGAAATGACGATTGAAGAAAAAGTTGGTCAGACAATCCAGTTGTCAGCGGATTTTTTCTCAGATAAGTCTGAAGATATCACTGGCCCTATGAATGAAATGGCGATGACAGAAGAAAAGAAATATCAAGTTGGATCTGTATTAGGTGTAGCAGGCGCAAATGAAACGATTGAATTGCAAAAAAGCTTTATGGAACAGCATCGGTTAAATATTCCGTTGTTGTTTATGGCGGATATAATTCACGGTGATCACACGATTTTTCCGATCCCGTTGGGATTGGGCGCGACTTGGAATCCTGAATTGGTTAAAGAAACAGCCAGTATTGCAGCTAAAGAAGCAGCAGCACAAGGGCTGCATATTACCTTCTCACCCATGGTCGATCTTGTCAGAGATCCAAGATGGGGCCGAGTTATGGAGTCTACTGGAGAAGACAAACTGTTAAACAAACGGTATGCCCGAGCCTTTGTTGAAGGTTATCAGGGAGACGATTTAAAGCAGGATATTACGAAGCTGGCGGCGTGTGTGAAACATTTTGCCGGTTACGGAGCACCGCGAGGCGGACGGGACTATAATTCTGTGGATCTAAACGAAAATACCTTGAGAGAGCATTACTTGCCGGCTTATCAAGAAGGAATAGATGCCGGAGCTAAGTTAGTCATGACGGCTTTCAATACGATCGATAATATCCCGGCAACTGGAAATAAAAGATTGATGCGAGATATTTTACGAAAAGAAATGGGCTTTAACGGAGTATTGATCTCTGACTGGGGTGCAATCGGCGAATTAGTACCGCATGGTGTGGCAGAAGATCTTGAACAAGCTGCCAAACTGGCGATGGAAGCCGGTGTAGACATAGAGATGATGTCAGCTGCGTACAGTGAACATCTTGTCAAATTAGTCGAGACAGATTCAACTCTTAAAACTTTGCTGGATGAGACGGTCCTAAATATTTTAACACTGAAAAATGATCTGGGACTCTTTGAACAGCCTTATCGAGGAGCAGATCAAGCAAAAGAAGAGGCTGAGATTTATACTGAAGCGAATCAGCAAGTTGCTTTAAAAGCGGCTGAACAGTCACTCGTTTTACTTGAAAACAACGGCGTATTGCCGTTAACAAAACAAGAAAAAGTTATTTTGACGGGTCCAATGAAACGGTCTAATGATCTTCTGGGTGCGTGGTCATGGAAAGGCGATCGCTCGAAAACGGCGACACTGGAAGATGTTCTAGCGGCACAAGTACCGACAGAACAGTTGACTATAGTCGAAGAAGCAGAAATCTTCAATGGTGCACACAGCTTTTTGGTGAATGATGTACAAGAAGCGGACACGGTCATTGTAGCGCTTGGAGAAACTTCTGAAATGAGCGGAGAAGCAGCCAGCAGAACGAACATTAAGCTGCCAGAATCACAGTTGCTGCTCCTTAAAGAGTTGAAAGCATTAAATAAAAAAGTGATTGCGGTCTTATTCAACGGACGTCCGCTGGATCTGACAGATGTAGTGCCGCTGGTCGATGGTCTGATTGAGGCTTGGTTTCCGGGAACATCTGGAGCTCAGGCAGTCTTCAACCTCTTATATGGAAAAACCAGTCCTTCCGGAAGATTATCGATGACGTTCCCTCGCTCAGTTGGACAAGTCCCGATTTTTTATAACGAAGACAGCACCGGCCGACCTTTTACAGCAGACAAAGGAAGTGAAAAATACTTTTCTCGCTATATCGATCGTGCTAATTCACCGCTTTATCCATTTGGGTATGGACTATCCTACACTCAGTTTGAGTATTCTGCATTAACACTGTCTGATACAGAAATAACAAACGAAGAAGCGATTAAGCTGTCTGTTACGGTGAAAAATACCGGTGAACGTTCAGGTACTGAAACAGTTCAGATGTATGCAAGAGATAAAGCGGGCGAAGTCGTTCGTCCTGTAAAAGAATTGATTGAATTCAAACAAGTAACACTAGAATCAGGAGAAAGTCAGACCATTACGTTCAGTCTATCTGAAGAACAACTGCGGTATACACACTCAGATCATACAGTGAAAAGTGATGCAGGAGAATTTTTAGTCGGGATCGGCTCTAATAGTTCTCTAGAATTGACACATGCTTTTCGATTGACAAAATAACCAGAAGCAGTTAAAGCAAGTATTCAAATCATTTTAGCAGGATGATAAAACAGTATGAAAGAAAAAGCATTCGTTTTAAGGAGTAGTATAATGAAAAAATTAGAGCAATCAGCAGAACAGATGACGACGCTGACGTCGGGAAACACTGAAGCAGTCTTTTTACAATCTGGGGATCTTTATAAATTTTCACACCAAGACATAATGATCAATCAGGTCGAAAGCAACATGATTGACGGTTCCTTGAACAATTTGTATTTAAGAACATACGACCAAGACGGTACGATAAAATCCTATACACCTTTACTCGGTATTCGATCCAAAAGTACTTTTTCAGCCGGCCAATCCCAGGCAACCTGGACGGGAACGGCTGAAGAAATCGAGTATACGGTTCGATTCAGCTTGGCAGAGGAATCAGTTTGGTTCTGGGAAGTAGAACTTTCCGGTGCGCAGCAGACAGTCGACGTAATCTATGGACAAGACTTAGGATTGGCAGGAGAAGCAGCACTGAAAGCGAATGAAGCTTATGTTGCCCAATATGTAGATCATAAAATCATTGAATCCGATTTAGGCTATTCTATCAGTTCCAGACAAAACCAGCCGCAAGATGGGAAGCATCCTTATCTGCAGGAAGGGAGTCTGACAGGAGCGGACGGATTTCTAACTGACGGATTCCAATTCTTCGGAACAGAATACAAAGAAACGTCTATTCCAAAAGCGCTGCTGAATGCCGAGCTGGATAATAAAAACAAGCAGTATGAATTTGCCTACAGTGTATTGAAATCAAAAAAAGTCAACTTAGAGGGTCAGACCAACATTGTTTTCTATCAATACTATCAGCCGTCGCATCCAGAAGCCGTTGAAAAAATTGAAGGAATTGATCAAATTCAAACGGCCTATCAGCAATTGGCAAAAGAAACCGTACAGCCGGTAGAACCAGTTAAAAAGAACCCGATCTTTGGACAATCGCTGAGCACTGCAGCTTATTCGAAAGCAGAGTTGGATGAACTGTATCCTTCTAGAATCCAAGAAGAAAAAATGGACGGAGAACTGCTGTCATTTTTCACGGATCAAAAAGCGCACGTTGCTTTAAAGGAAAAAGAAGTACGATTGGAACGTCCGCATGGACAAATTTTGTTTACGCATAATCATACTGTACCGGATGAATCGATCATGAGTACAACGTCATGGATGTACGGCATTTTCAATGCTCAGCTGGTCATGGGCAATACAGACATGAATAAAGCACTGTCTAACGCACGAAATGCTGTCAATTATTTCAAGACTAGCGGACAGCGCGTCTATGTTTGGATCAATGAACAGTATCACTTGCTGGCGCTGCCTTCTTTGATGGAGATCGGCATTAATTATGTAAAATGGCTTTACAAAACAGCCGATGAGACATTTATTGTTACGAACTTATCTTCTTCAAATGAATCAGCGATTCAGCTATCGGTTGAAAGTACCAGTGGACAACCTTACGAATATTTAGTAACGAATCAGATGACATTGAATAGTCGAGAGTATCAGACACCGATCTGGTTTGAAGAAAAAGCGGATGGCGTTTATTTTACCCTTGACGAACATACTGCTGCACATGAGAAGCTGCCCGATCTGACATACCGATTTTCTATTAAAGAAGCTGACTACACAGTTGTCGGCGAAGAAATATTTCTGGAAGGTGCTGGAGAAGGAACAGCTAATCTAGTCAACTTCAAGATTGCTGAGACAGAACGTCTTGAGCTGCTGATGCAAGGATCGCTTAAAGGTGAATCATTCCCGGATGTCAAACTAACTTTTGCAGAAGAAGTCATTGCTTTCCATCAATTTTTTAAAACAATGAGTAATGGACTGGAATGGTCAGGACCCGATGAAGTAGAAAAGCTTTCAGAAAAAATGAATTTGACGACTTGGTGGTACACGCACAATATGCTGGTTCATTATCTGGTACCGCATGGCTTAGAACAATTCGGCGGTGCAGCTTGGGGAACCAGAGATGTCTCTCAGGGACCTTCAGAATACTTGCTGGCGATGCAGAAATATGACAGCTTAAAAGAAGTGATTAAGCGCGTATACGGACATCAACATGTTCAAGATGGCAACTGGCCGCAATGGTTCATGTTCGATTCTTATACGCATTTACAGGCAGATGAGAGTCATGGAGATGTCATCGTCTGGCCGCTTAAAATGCTGTCGGATTATATTGAGGCGACAAATGACGTCAGCATCTTAGACGTTGAGGTTCATTATTTTGACAAGACGACAAAAGAACGGACTGCCCAAACGGCTTCAATCAGAGATCACGTCCAGAAACAGATTGATTATATACAGTCGCATTTTCTTTGGGATACGTTTTTATCTTCCTATGGAGATGGAGACTGGGATGATACCTTGCAGCCGCATGACCAAAGTTTGAAAAAATATATGGCGAGCAGCTGGACGATTGCGTTGACTTATCAGACACTCACAAAATTTGCTCAAGTATTGAAAAAGCAAGAAGATAAATGGTCTGAAACTATTAAGACCTTGGCAGAAAAAATCCACTCAGACTTCGATTGCTACATTTCTTCAAATGAAGTGGTACCTGGATTTGTCTATATGCCAAGTGAAAAAGAAGTAGAGAAGATGATTCATCCAGATGATCAGACGACCGGCATTCAGTATCGTCTGCTGCCGATGATTCGTGGTATGATCAGTGAACTGTTCTCCAAAGAACAAGCACTGGCGCATTATGAAGTTATTCAAAAACACTTGAATACACCAGACGGCGTGCGGCTGATGAATCGTCCGGCAACTTACCGCGGAGGCGTGAGCCATCAGTTCAAGCGAGCTGAGCAAGCAGCGAACTTTGGTCGTGAGATTGGATTGATGTATGTACATGCGCATATTCGTTATATTGAAGCCATGGCAAAAATCGGTAAAGCGGATGAAGTCTGGAAAGGGTTCGAGACTATTAATCCGATCAACCTTCCTGAAGTCGTCGAAAATGCAGAAATCAGACAGAGCAACACCTATTTTAGCAGTTCAGATGCGGATTTCTCAGACCGCTATGAAGCGCAGAAGAACTTTGATCTTGTTAAAAAAGGTGAAGTAAAAGTCAAAGGCGGCTGGAGAATTTATTCCAGCGGACCAGGGATTTATCTGAACCAGCTCATTGCCAGCGGACTAGGTATTCGGGTACAAGGAAAGTCCCTTGTACTGGATCCGGTACTGACAAAAGAAATGGACGGACTGCAGATACAGTACCGCTTTAATGGTCATCCACTGACGATTCATTATCTATATACAGAAGAAGAACAGTTAAGAGTAACCATTAATGGGTCAACAGTCGATCAAGAAACAATCTCTAATCCCTACCGGAATGCCGGTGTTCGAATTGCTCCAGCGGCTCTAGAACAAAGCTTGGACGATTCAGAGACCGTGATTGAAGTACGGTATCCCGTTTATGGATAACGAAACTGACGTTAAATAGTCAGGAAATAGGGTTTAAGTAAACAGACTGAAGTTGCAAAAGTACTGTTCATTACAGCTGACCAATTGAGGAAGGCTTTGATGAACAGTCTTTCAGTATCAAAAAAATGTCAAAGGGACGCCTTAGACCTTTCTCGTCCATTGTTAAATGAAGCTGGATACAAATTAGGCTTTTATATTATCTTGTAAAGCCTTTCTTTTGCAGATACAATATAAAGTAAGAATGAAAAAAGAAAGTAAGGTAAGCCATATGGTAGGAATCAAAGATATTGCTAAAAAAGCCAACGTCTCCATATCCACCGTTTCTTATGCGTTGAATGGAAGTCCCAGAGTAAGTGAAAAAACAAGGAATCGCATTTTAACGATAGCTAAAGACATGAATTATGTTCCAAACCGCGCAGGTCAGAACTTGCGGAATAAAAAAAATAATATTATCGGTGTTTATCTATCCAGTTACAGCGGAAGTTTCTATGGTGAATTGCTGGATGGTATTCAGCACATGGCACGAGAACTGCAGTATGATATCATCGCCTGTTCAGGAGAGCGTTCTAGATTGTTTCTTCCTCAAGGAATGATCGATGGGATTATCGTAATGGACTGGTATTACCATGACGAGCAATTGCTTGAGTATGCAAACGAGGGGCATTCGATCGTCGTATTAGATCGACAGCTTGATCATCCCAATATTCGTCAGGTCCTTTTAGATAATAAAAAAGGGATCCGCGAAGCGGTTCAGCATTTAAAACAGTCTCCTGCGGAAACAATAGAGATTATCAGCGGTCCAAAAGGAAATTTCGATACAAAAGAACGGTTAGAAGCTGCTACCCAGGAAATATCCAGAATTGGCAAACGGTTCCGTATATATAAAGGGGAATTTACTGAAATATCCGGGTTTCAAGCTGCTCGCGAAATTGAAAAAGAAGCAAAACAGCATAAGCTGGACAATATTGAAATTTTAACCTTGAATGATGAAATGGGCATCGGTGCTCATAATTACTTTAGTCACACACCCTATAAGCTTGGAGAACAAGTAAGGATAACCGGCTTTGATGATCTGCTCGTCAGCCGCTACATCACTCCGCCGATCAAAAGTGTTGCCTACTCAAAAAGAGAATGGGGCGCAGTCGGCATGAATACTTTGTATAAAATGCTGAATGGTCAAAAAATAGAACATACCTTGATTTCAACCAAATTTCCCTATTAAGAAAAGGAGCTTATGATGACTTGGTGGAAAGAAGCAGTTGTTTATCAGATTTATCCTAGAAGTTTTCAGATTCGAATGGAGACGGCATCGGAGATATCCCAGGAATCATCCAGCGTCTGGATTACTTACAGACACTGGGGGTGGATGTGATTTGGCTAAGCCCGGTTTATGCATCGTCAAATGATGATAACGGCTATGATATCAGCGACTACGAGGCAATCCATCCTGAGTTTGGAACAATGGAAGACATGGAACAGCTGATTGATGAAGCAAAAGAACGCGGTATCAACATCGTTATGGATCTCGTCGTGAATCATACATCCGACGAACATGCCTGGTTTCAGTCTGCAAAGTCCAATATAGACAGTCCTTACCGCGACTATTACATTTGGAGAGATCCGGTGAATGGGAAAGCGCCGAATGAACTGCGGTCGGCTTTCAGCGGGTCAGCATGGGGATATGAACCGCAAACAAATCAGTACTATCTTCACCTTTTCAGTAAAAAACAGCCCAATTTAAATTGGGAAAATGAACAAATACGAAAGGACATCTATCAGATGATGAACCGTTGGCTGGATAAAGGCATCGGCGGCTTACGAATGGATGTGATCGATTTGCTCGGAAAGGATGCGGACAACCAGATCACAGGGAACGGTCCCAGACTGCATGAATTTCTTAAAGAAATGCGACGAGAGACGTTTGAGCATTATAATGTTATGACCGTTGGAGAAAGTTGGGTTGTAACGCCAGAGACAGCTCCATTATTCGCGGATGAATCAAGTAAAGAGCTGAATATGATGTTTCAGTTCGAACATTTAATGCTGGATGAACAGCCGAATACGTCAAAATGGCAGTTAAAATCATTGGATATGCCTGAATTTGAAAAGGTTTTCAATAAGTGGCAGACGCAACTGACGGAAACGACTTAGAACAGCTTATTCTGGAACAATCATGATACTCCGAGGATTGTTTCAAGATTTGGAGATGATCAAAACTTTCGTATAGAAAGTGCGAAAATGCTGGCGATTCTGCTGCATATGATGGAAGGAATGCCATTTATTGATCAAGGGGAAGAAATCGGAATGACCAATTATCCGATTCAACAGATTGATCAAGCACAGGATATCGAAAGTCTGAATCTCTATGAAGAAAAATTAGCTGAAGGCTGGACTGAAGCGGAGATTATGGAAGCCATCAATGCAAAAGGAAGAGATAATGCCCGTACACCAATGCAGTGGACGGCAGAGCAGAACGGCGGCTTTACTGATGGGGAGCCGTGGATGACCGTAAACCCAAATACTTCTGATATCAATGTCCAAGCAGCGGTAAATGACGAGCAGTCCGTTTTTTATACGTACCAGAAACTGATCCACTTGCGCAAAGAGCATCCGATTATCGTAAAAAGTACTTTTAAACTGCTGCTGAAGGATCATCCACATATCTTTGCATATGAACGAGAATTTGAAGGAGAAACCTGAATAGTCGCAGCGATTTTCAGTCCTGAAACGATTCGCTGTTCCCTAGCAGAAACATCAACACCTAATATACCGATGATCGCAAACTATGATCGCTCGGAATATGACTTGGACGAACTGACATTAGCGCCATATGAAGCCTTTGTCGTTAAAGTAGAGTCTAATGAAAACTAGACGGCATGATAGTAAAAAGACAGCGCTGAAGTGCTGTCTTTTTTGTGATACCATAGAATGGATAGAGCCAAAGAAATAGTCAATGACTAAATCGACAGTAAAGGAAGAACAAAGTGGATACATTATCAATCCAACCAGTAAATGAGGATAACTGGCGAGCCATTGCAGAGCTGAAACCTCATCCGCATCAAGCGTCATTCATTGCTCCGAATACAGAATCTATGCTTGAAGCAGTCTACGAAACTCGGTTTGCTTGGTCAACTTATGGTTTATATGTAGATGCCTATCCAGTAGGATTTGCTATGATCGGTGCCTGCCACCAAGAAAATGGCTACATTTGGCTGGACCGGTATATGATTGACAGGAAGCATCAAGGAAAAGGGTACGGGTCGCTCTTTTTAACTAAAATACTGGACTATATCCAGCAGAATTGGCCAGTAAAGGACATTGTTTTGAGCATCGAAGCGGAAAATCAGCAGGCAGAACAATTATACAAGAAAGCAGGCTTTACAAAGACCGGGATCATAGATGAGGACAATGGGGAGCACGTTATGGTTTATAAAGTGAAAAAGAGATAGCCGCTTAGAAAG
The DNA here is from genome assembly GCF_900101165.1 of Alkalibacterium thalassium. Taxonomy (GTDB): domain Bacteria; phylum Bacillota; class Bacilli; order Lactobacillales; family Carnobacteriaceae_A; genus Alkalibacterium; species Alkalibacterium indicireducens. The sequence continues at coordinate 17,173 of NZ_FNFK01000033.1, forward strand.
CAGCTATCTCTTTTTCATTTAGTTATCTTGTTCATCGTATAGTGATTACGCCCAGGCACCTTTACGGAATACAGGGACGCGGGTTCCATCTTCACGGATCCCGTCAATGTCCATTTCGTTTGATCCGATCATGAAGTCGACGTGTACATCTGAACGGTTCAGGCCAGCTTCTTTCAGTTCTTCTTCAGACATTTCGGTCCCACCTTCAAGGTTGAAGGCATATGCTGAACCTAAAGCCAGGTGGTTCGATGCATTTTCATCAAATAATGTATTGAAGAAAGTCAGTCCTGACTGAGAAATAGGTGACGCGTCCGGTACGAGTGCGACTTCTCCTAAGCGAGCAGCACCTTCGTCTGTCTCAATCAGTTTCTTGATGACCTCTTCGCCTTGATCAGCAGTCACGCTCTCAACTTTTCCGTCTTTAAAGTGGAATGTCATGCCTTCGATAATCGTTCCGGCATAGCTCAATGGTTTAGTTGAAACAACGACACCATCAACCCGGTTTGCATCTGGTGCAGTGAAGACCTCTTCAGTAGGCATGTTAGCCATGAATCGCTCGCCACGGACGTTCAAGCTTCCAGCGCCTTCCCAGCGGTGACCTTTCGGCAAGCCGACTGTTAAGTCTGTTCCTGGGGCAGTGTAATGTAGGGCAACAAATTGTTCTTTATTCAATTCCTCAGCTTTAGATTCCAATGTCTTGTCTTTTTCAGCCCACGTAGCAACTGGGTCTTCATCATATAAATGAATAGCCTTGAAGATCGCGTCCCATAAAGCATCAACGCGTTCTTCGGAAGTTTCCAGTTCTGGGAACACTTTTTCAGCCCATTTTTCACCAGATGCAGCAGCAACGACCCAGCTGACTTTGTTTGACTGTGTTGCTTTACGCATAGCAGAAAAGGCACGGCCATTAGCTTTTTGAGCAGCAGCAATCTTGTCACTGTCCAGACCTTTCAATGCATCAGGGTTAGAAGATCGAACACTAATCCGGCTGGCGCCTTTTTCGATATGATCGAGAGACTCATCCACTTTATACTGAGGGACTGTCGACACAACTTCTTCTGGAGCATATTTGAAAGTAGAACGGGTGATTACATCATCTGTCCATTTAACGATGACTTCCTTCGCACCTCTTTTGTAAGCTGATTCAGTAATGAGTCGTGCTAAAGGTGCCTGGTCAACATCAATACTTAATACAACAGTGTGACCTTCGGATACGTTGACTCCAGTTGAAACGAGCAAGTCAGCATATTTTTTTAGATTTTCTTCAAAATTTGGTAAGACCATATTTATTCCTCCTAAAATTTTATTCACCTTAGTAATCTTAGCATAGATGACAGTTTGTCACAATCTAAAAGAAGAGCCATCACAGTCTAATATGATTATTATTAAAATGCCGCTCTTTTATTAGAATAATATGTATGATTTTGTAACTGGACAGTGAGCAAGGTGAATGTTCTTACAAAGCACCTTTTCGGGTGTGGTTAAATATGTTATACTATTTTTTAGGGTTAAGGTTGGCAAGGTATATTGATCAAGAGACACAAGGAGAGAAAGACGATGCCTCGAAAAAGAAGAATCTTAAAGCACCATATACTGGATGCTGCTTTGGAATTAATGCGTGAAGAAGAATTTGACCGATTTACTGCAAGAAAAATTGCAGAATCCTTAAACGCTTCCACGCAGCCAATTTATAAAGAATTTAAGAATATGGATGATTTAAAAGTCAACTTGACTGCTTATGTTCAAGATAAAATGGATGAGTGTATATTCAAGCTGGAAGATGAGCGGCTGCAGATCCGTGATGTGTGTAAAAATTATATACTATTCTCGAAAAATGAAGGTTGTCTCTTCGCTGCATTATTTATGGGAAGAGAAGTCAATGTCACTACATTGCATACATACATTTTTGATCAGCTTCATCTTGTCCTGGATAGACATGAAAAAGCACAAGGTCGAAGCAGAGAAGATAAGGAGCAGCTTCTAGATATTCTCTGGCCGACAGTCCATGGCTTTGCCATACTAACTGCACAAGGCAAATACGAAATGCCGGACGAAGAGTTGATTGAGAAAGTCAATGATATCGTGGACCACTCTATTGAAGTATGGAGCAAAAGTCTGACTGAGCAAGCAAGCTAAAAAACCATCAGCTGCAATAGATTTTTTGAATCTGCTGCAGTCGATGGTTTTCTTGTTTAAGTCAGGATTAAAATTCGATTGTATCTGGGTCGGTCGCTTCTCCGGCACGTCCTTTAAGGCCGTCTATGACTGCCATATCTTCAGGACTGATTTCAAAGTCGAATATATCCGCATTTTCCCAAACGCGCTCTTTCGTCACTGTCTTAGGAAGAGGGAGGAAGCCATGCTGAAGGCTCCATTTCAGAACAAGCTGAGCAATTGATTTATCATATTTTTCAGCCAGTTCTTTCAGTTCTTCAACATCAAAAATTTTACCTGTCCCAAGTGGACTGTAAGCTTCTGATACGATACCATGTTCCTTGTTGTATTTGACAACTTCAGGCTGCATATCACTCGGGTTAAGCAAAATCTGATTGACAGCGGGTTTTATCTTTGCTGTTTCAAGAAGTGGGTCAAGGTGGTGAGGTCTGAAGTTGGACACACCAAGCGTCTTGATTTTACCATCCTCGACTGCCTCTTCCATCGCTTTCCAGCTGCCAGCATTGTCTTCCTTCCAGTTATCACGTGAATAGATAGGATTAGGCCAATGAATCAGGTAGAGATCGATATAGTCCGTATCGAGTCTGCTTAGAGAAGTTTCAATGGCTTCTTTTGTTTTCTCATAGCCATGCATACGGTTCCAAAGTTTTGTTGCCAGGAAAATTTCTTCTCTCGGTACACCACTTTCTTTAATCGCTTCGCCAACTGCTTCTTCGTTCTTATAGGCAGCTGCTGTATCGATGTGACGGTAGCCTGCTTCAAGGGCCCATAAGACGGACTGCTTGGCCTCTTCATCACTTGCTTGCCAGGTCCCGAATCCCATAACAGGTATCTTCAGCCCGTTATTCATTTCATACGTATCAGTTAATGCCATGTCCATTCCCACTTTCTTAATAATTAGTATCTAGTGAAAAGTATACATAAACATAGAATAGAGTGTCAATGAAATCGCTTTTGTAAAAGAATGTAAAAAAACTCCGTCCGTCAAGATTAGTCACTTATCAAAAAAGTGATAAATCCTGCGGACAGAGCATGGGGTTAAAGATTGTTGTAAGCGTCAAGCAGTTTCTGTGCAAAAGCTTTAAGGTTTTCACTATCTTCTTCTTCGGGATTCAGATTGACTTTAACATTCTCCGCACCTTTTAAAGCACCAGTTTTTTCAAACTGTTCATCAAAATCATCCACTGATTTACAGTATTTTTCATAAAACGTATCACCTGATCCAAATGATCCAAAAATTTTACCAGTTAAATCGACTTCTTCTAGTTCTTCGTAAAAGTCCACAATTTCATCGGGCAAATCTGCATCCGTTCCGTAGGTGTATGTACCAACTACTGCAATGTCAGCGTCTGTAAAATCTTCAGGATCCGCAAAGACGCTTTCCACGACTTCTACTTCAGCTCCCAGTTCCTGAAAAGCCTCTTCCAGCATCTCAGTACATTCTTCAGTATTACCAGTCAGACTGGCATATACGATCATCACTTTGGGCATGACAATTATCCTTTCTAAGTGGTTACCCTGCAACCTATTTCTAAAAAAGCATACCATGAAATCGAGAGAGTTTCAATAATTCATTAATTCACAAATGAGAGGTATTTTACAATGAAAGAAACTGAAAGAAGGACTGCGTTGAAGTTATGGATGTAAGCTCTTTCGGTTGTGATTCACACCCGTTATTTATGAAGAAAAAATTCAGTGAAATAGGTGGTACTTTCCTATGAATCCGTTATACTGAAGGAGAATTGATATCATACAGGTAGTGAGAGAATGGACCATCAAACATTGGATGCATTTCCGGATAATTTTCTCTGGGGATCAGCTTCAGCTGCCTATCAGGTAGAAGGAGCAGCGAAGGAAGACGGCAAAGGGGAGTCGGTATGGGACCGCTTCGTGCAGATTCCTGGCAAGACTTATAAAGGAACGACTGGTGATGTGGCTGTAGACCATTATCACAGATATAAAGAAGACGTGGCCCTTATGGCTGAACAGGGACTCAAAGCTTACCGTTTCTCTGTAGCGTGGAGCCGGATCATACCGGACGGCGATGGTGAAGTGAATGAAAAAGGACTTGAGTTTTACGATAAACTGATCGATGAACTGCTGGCTCATGGCATCGAACCTGTTCTGACACTGTATCACTGGGATATCCCTCAAGCTCTTCAGGATAAGTACGGCGGCTGGGAAAGCAGGCAGGTCATCGAAGACTTTACGCGTTACGCGGACATTCTGTTCCAGCGCTACAACAACAAAGTCAAATATTGGGTCAGTTTGAACGAGCAGAATATTTTCATTATGCTAGGGTACCGCATGGCCGCTCATCCACCTAACGTAGTAGACGAGAAACGGATGTACCAGGCCAATCATATTGCCAACCTTGCCAACGCATCTGTAATCAGACGCTTCAGAGAACTTGATATAAACGGACAGATCGGGCCAAGCTTTGCTTATGGACCGACATACGCGCTCGACAGTCATCCATTGAACCAGCTGGCAGCTGAAAACAATGAAGCGTTCAATGCTCACTGGTGGATGGATGTATATGTTTTCGGAGAGTACCCAAAGGTTGTCTGGAAGTATCTGGAGAGAAAAGGGTTGGCACCTGCAATTGAAGAAGGGGACATGGCTCTTCTTAAATCAGCGAAGCCTGACTTCATGGGATTGAACTATTATCAGACTGCAACCGTCGAACATAATCCGATAGACGGCGTGTCTTCCGGTAAGATGAATACTTCAGGTAAAAAAGGAAGCAGCGAAGCAAGTGGACTGCCTGGCGTATTTAAAACTGCAGACAATCCTTACGTCGAACAGACAGACTGGGACTGGGATATCGATCCTGTTGGTCTGAGAATCGCCTTGAGACGAATCGACAGCCGCTACAACCTGCCCATTATGATTACTGAAAACGGACTGGGTGCTTATGACAAACTAGAAGAAGACGGATCAATCCATGATGATTACCGTATCGATTTCCTTAGAAAACATGTTAAGGCGGTTCAAGAAGCCATCACTGACGGCGTCAACGTTCTAGGTTACTGCACTTGGAGCTATACAGACCTGCTGAGCTGGTTGAACGGCTATCAGAAACGTTACGGGTTTGTCTACGTGGACAGAGAAGAACTGGATGAAAAAGAACTGAAACGATATAAAAAAGACAGCTACTTCTGGTACAAGAAAGTGATTGAAACCAATGGGAAAGAGCTTTGACACTCCCACAGCTAAAGCAGTGGGATTCTTAAGTGCTTTGTCGAACGCAGGCCATTTCTGTTTTGTTCAAGCCTTAAGTTTAAGGGTGTGCCATCACCCCTCCCATGGCAGAGCCTATAGCTCCATGGGCACTCATACTGTGACCATATGAGTTAGGTTGTTTGGGCGATATT
>NZ_FNFK01000014.1:0-8682 GCF_900101165.1 Alkalibacterium thalassium
GGGTCATCAAGGGTCAATTTGTTGTAATCAAGCTTTGTGATATCGGTCCCTTTAGGTGGTCGATCACCCGCATCTTCAAGCCAAGTAATATAATCGTTTAAAAGTTGAATTAAACTGTTTTGCCACTTGATTTTATTAACTAAATACATGATAATCTGAAGTAGATTAGGCATCTCTTTTCACTCCTTAAGTGATGAATGTTTGTTTTTAGTGAACTTCATTTTATCAGATTAAGGGGGGAAGAGGTGCCTTTTTGTATTTTAATTGATAGAGCAACGATAGTTGCATTAAAACAACACGAAAAAACAAAAAAATTGGTAATTACTACACATGTAAAAGAGGTGAGAATATGGAATTTTCTAAAGGGAATAACCGCTTCTATAAAGAAGAAGACGGGCAGTTACTAGCTGAAATCACTTGGGTTTCCCAGGGAGACAGGGTGGGAGTTGATCATACTTTTGTAGACCCTTCTTTGAGAGGCCAGGGGGTAGCAGAGCAGCTGGTTGACCGTGTGGTTGAAGAGATGCAGAAAGAGCAGAAGAAGATCTATCCAATCTGCCCATATGTGGTCGAACTGTTCAAAAGAAAACCTGACAAGTACGAACATGTTCAGGCGTTTGATTAAATAATGTTAATTTTACTAAATCTTATTGACAATCACTCGTATCCATTATAGAATATATCTTGTGCTTAAAAAGTACAAGATGACTGGCCCCTTGGTCAAGCGGTTAAGACACCGCCCTTTCACGGCGGTAACACGGGTTCGAATCCCGTAGGGGTCATCACACTTTATTAGTAAGTGTCAGTAATGCCGGCTTAGCTCAGTTGGTAGAGCAACTGAATCGTAATCAGTGGGTCGAGGGTTCAAATCCTTTAGCCGGCATTGTCTAGTCTAGTGTTTTTGTTAATACGGAGGGATAGCGAAGTGGCCAAACGCGGCGGACTGTAAATCCGTTCCTTCGGGTTCGTAGGTTCAAATCCTACTCCCTCCATTTTATATTATTGGGCTATAGCCAAGTGGTAAGGCAACGGGTTTTGGTCTCGTCATTCCTAGGTTCGAATCCTAGTAGCCCAGTCATAATAAAAAAGCTGTACGGCAACTTGCTGCACAGCTTTTTTATTTACAGGAAAGCATATCTCGATCAAAAAGAAATGATTTCGAGGAAGTACCACTTTACACTAAGATGCCTTCATAATTGAGACATCACACCCTTTGCTGTGTAATGCCAGGTGAATATGCTTACAATAAGACGATAGTGCGAAACAGATGTTTACATCTTATATTCGAAGCATCGATTCGTTTAGTTCATTTTAAATATGAAAAAAGTTAGAGTTTTAAATTTAATCACATTTGAAATACTTAACCGCCCTTGATATATGGTATACTTACTCCGTGTATGTGCAGATTTTGGAGGTGGCAGCATGCCCTTGGATTTTTTTACAAATTTTGACTGGTCAAGGCTTCTTGTGTGGCGTACAGCTGTGAATATCATTGATATTCTAATAGTAGCATTCTTTATCTATCAGCTGATGCGTATCGTAAAAGGTACTCGTGCAGTCGAACTGCTTAAAGGAATTGGAGTCATTTTGATTCTGAAAGCAATTAGTGTTATTTTTCGGTTATATACGACGGAATTCATTGTGGATTTCGTTATTCAGTGGTCGGCTCTAGCACTGATCATTATATTCCAGCCGGAACTTAGACGTGGACTTGAACATCTGGGAAGAGGGTCTCTTTTCGGAAGGAAACGTCGATCGACTGCAACCGAGATCATTGTTGATAACTTATCCCATGCAATTCAGTACATGAGCAAAAGACGGATCGGTGCGCTCATCTCGATTGAAATGGAAACGGGTCTGGACGAATACATTGCTACAGGTATCCCGCTAAACGCAGAACTGAGCTCTGAACTTCTGATCAATATTTTTATTCCGAATACCCCGCTTCATGATGGAGCTGTCATCATAAAAGATTACAAAATCGCGACGGCTGCGAGCTACTTACCTTTATCAGAAAGTCCGGCTATTCCTAAAAAGCTGGGAACACGCCATAGAGCGGCGATCGGACTGTCGGAAGTATCGGATGCCATTACGATTATCGTATCTGAAGAAACAGGGGAAGTCAGCATTTCTCGTAGAGGAAATCTTATCAACGATATGTCGCAGGATGAAGTTTTGAACTACCTGACAAAAGAACTCGTGGAATCAGAGAAAGAAAAAGAGACGCAAGGTCCGCTGCAGCAGATCGTTGAAGCCGTACGGAAAGGAGTGTCCAGCGAGTGAAGTTGAATTTGGACAACCCGTGGATTACTAAATTAGTCGCACTTATATTTGCCATAACATTATTTTCGTTTGTTGCACTAGAGAATCAGTCCCGGATCAGATCAACAAGCCCGACTGATGGCGCGAGCATCACCAGTTCGGAAGTCATTACTAATTTGCCGATCGATATCAATATTGACCGGGACTTGTATTTCGTTTCGGGCATTCCGGAAACAGCAACGATTCGTCTGGAAGGCCCTCAGGCTGTGCTGACTCAGACGTTGGCTACTCAAAGTTTCAATATCGAAACGCCTGACCTGAACCAGATGGGCCCAGGCCGTCACACTGTCCAGCTTGAGGCAGAAGGATTGAGTGGTCAGTTGAATTACAGCATCATGCCGGCAGAACTGACGCTGGAAATTGAAGAAAAAGTCATAGAAGAACATGATGTAAGAGTCGAATTTAATGAAAATGCACATTTGGCTGATGGCTATACTGCCGATGATCCTGTCCTGTCCGATGAATCAGTGACAATATCCGGTGCTGCTTCGACTATGGAACAGATTAGCGATGTGATGGTAGTTGTCATGCCGGAAGAAAGTGACATAACCACTGATATCGACATGCTTTTGAACGTCCTGGTTCTTGATGAAACGGGCGACCTGCTTAATGTGAATACTTCGCCACAACAGATTAAGGTGACGATCCCTGTTCAAGGAACCGAACAGACCGTTCCAATGAATCTGGAAGAAATTGGTACACCTAATGAAGATTATGACTATGCTCTGGAGTTTGCTCAAGGAGAACCTGAACAGATCACTTTGATCGGTGAATCGGGTATTCTTGAAGAGATGAATGATTTTTCTGTAGAGGTGGATGTGTCGGGGATCACTGAATCGACCATCAGAACCATACCGATTCCTCTGCCGGATGGGATATCAGACAGTAACCCGAGAGATGTGGATGTACTGATCAGAGTGACGCCTGTCGAACAGGAAGCAGAAGACGATGATGAAACTGAAGAAGATGAAGACGATACTGTATAACTAGACTATTAGGATGAGGAGTTTGAACAATGGGAAAATATTTTGGAACAGATGGTGTTAGAGGGGTTGCGAATAAGGAACTGACCCCTGAGCTGGCTTTTAAACTGGGGCGTTTTGGAGGATATGTGCTGTCTCAGCACGCTGAAGAGGAAACCCCTAGAGTACTTGTGGGAAAAGATACACGTATATCCGGTAGAATGCTGGAATACTCCCTTGTAGCTGGACTATTGTCTGTCGGGGTTGAAGTATTGAGACTTGGTGTCATTACTACTCCCGGCGTGTCTTACCTGACACGTCAGCAGAACGCAACGGCAGGAATCATGATCTCTGCCTCACATAACCCTGTGGAAGACAACGGAATCAAATTCTTCGGGTCAGATGGGTTTAAACTCTCTGATGAACAGGAAGCTGAAATTGAAGAACTACTGGATCGTGATGGAGATGACCTTCCGCGTCCTAGTTCGGATGGCCTTGGAACATCTGAAGAGTACAAAGAAGGAATCTTGAAGTACATTCAGTTTCTGACGCAGACGATCAACGGAGACCTTTCAGGTATTCATGTAGCTCTTGATGGAGCTAATGGTGCAGCAAGTCCGCTTCTCAACCGCCTGTTTGCCGATTTGGATACTGATTTCGACGTAACTGGTGCCTCGCCAAATGGTCTGAACATTAATGATGGAGTGGGAAGCACACATCCTGATTATTTGGCTGATTTTGTACTGGAAAAAGGCGCAGATGTAGGCTTGGCTTTTGATGGAGACGGAGACCGTCTTATCGCTGTTGATGAACTGGGTAATATTGTTGATGGAGACAAGATCATGTACATCTGCGGGAAATTCATGCATGAAGAAGGTCGTCTGAAGAAGAATACGATCGTTTCAACAGTCATGAGTAATATTGGTTTCTACAAAGCGCTGGAAGTCCATGATCTGGAATCAGTGAAAACTAAGGTCGGTGACCGTTATGTTATGGAAGAAATGGTCAAAAATGGCTATAATTTAGGTGGAGAACAGTCGGGTCACCTGATTTTCCTTGATTACCATACAACTGGAGACGGCCTGCTTTCAGGAATGCAGTTGCTTAATGTGATGAAACAGACAGGCAAGAAATTGTCAGAACTCGCTGAAGAAGTAACGACGTACCCTCAGAAACTGGTCAATATTCGTGTGACGGACAAGCATAATGTCATGTCCAACCCGGCAATCAGTGAGGTCATTGAACAGGTCGAACAGGAAATGGCAGGAAATGGCCGTGTACTGGTTCGTCCAAGTGGAACGGAGTCTCTTCTACGTGTCATGGCGGAAGCTGAAACGGAAGAAGCAGTGAATGAATATGTTGACCGTATTGCAGACGTCGTCAGAAAAGAATTAGGTACAGAGGAAGCGTAACAAAACGTATTAGATTACCGCAGATTGCTTAGGGAGAAGCGATCTGCGGTTTTTACATATTGAAGTAAAGGAGCAGGTGCTATGAATGCAGAAACCTATCTATCCCCAGCCTCTATTAAAAGACAGGCTAGAGAGGAATTAAGTGGAAAATGGAGAGATGTTATCCTTCTCTACCTCGTACCGTTTGTTATCAGTCTTCTGCTGACTGGCGGTATATATGGATTCGATATGACATCCATTCCTAGAATTATTGTTGGCGAGGAAGAGGGGAATATACTGATCAATTTTCTCGTAACATACTTGACAATAGGTATATCATTTACCTTGCTCGATATGACCCGATCAAGCAGTTATAAAATAAAACCTCTGCCTGATGCTTTTCAAGTGTTTTCAAGACGATTCTTTATTCCTGTTTTTCTTATCCAACTTCTTCGAACCTTGTTCATTGCGCTATGGACGCTAGTCTTTATTATTCCAGGAATCATCAAAACCTATTCGTATTCGCAGGCATTTTTTATTTTTAAGGATAAAAAGGATCGCGGAACTGAAGAATACCTTTCAGCGTTCGATTGCATAAAAGAAAGTAGGTATTTGATGGACGGGCACAAGCTGGAGCTCTTTTTCCTTCACTTGTCATTTTTCGGATGGTACCTCCTGGAAGTGTTCACCTTGGGTATTGCTTCTTTATATGTCAGACCGTATCTTAACATGGCGGAAGCTGTCTTTTACTCCAGACTGAGCTACGATCATAAAGAGGCAAGCGATGGCCAAGTCGACGCTTATTATGATGAGACACACTTTGAAGGTGAAGTGTATGAGGAAGATGAAGAGTATGACGATTTTGCAGATTATTAAATAGAGATCTGTAAAGTCTCCTTTCTGCCATCGATTGATGTGAGCAGGAAGGGACTTGTTATCTCTTTAGAAAGATACTCAGGCAATTGGAAGAACATAACCCATCTCAGACGAGTTAGAGCCATATGGAGAGAAAGAACCAGGTAATCATGATCAATTGAATGATCCCTTCTGCAATTCGTCCGCTGAGAAACCCGATGAGCGTTCCGACAGCTGCTCTTAAAGCGTGCGCGAAGGTATCCTGTATCCAGAATTCTACGATCAGAACGGCAATAAACGGAAAAATCAGAATTCCGAATGGGGGAAAGATGAATGTTCCAGCGATGATGGCAATCGTCGCCGTTGTTTCCCCGATTTTACTTCCGCCGAATTTGTTGACAGCGATTGATCCGGCAAGCAGGTCGGCAAGCAGGAGGAAGACGGTAAGTACGCCCATTGATACCCAGAAGACCCAGGTCAGGACTGCTGAGTTGATGAAAAAATGATAAATGAGAAAACCACCCCAGACAGCTAGTACTGAGGGGACGACGGGAGAAATAAGACCCACAAAACTCAATATGAACAGACCGATGATCACGATCCATAAAATAGTATCCATTTTATCTATTCCTTTCTTAAATGATATCTAACTCAAGTATACTAGAGTTAGAGCTTATACGAAAAAGATAGACTTTTAATTTTAGACTGGGATTTTGAATTTACCCTTTTTACATTAAATATCCACTATTGCATGTAATTAAAAAACCTGTATTCGTTAATTCCTCATTTTTAGCAATTATGTTTAAAAATAGCCATGCAAATAAAACGCCCATATGCGCGTTTTAAAAAATTATTCAGTTTATTCATTCACAGTAAAGATAACTGATTCGAACGCTTTTCTACTTTGTAAAAGTATCTGATACCTACCGTATCAAACGAGAGGATTTTAGAGATACCTCGTATGAACCGATAAAGATAGAACTTTATTTTCTTTCGTTTGTTTGAAGGTCGTGCCCGTGCTAAGACTGTTTGTGTATGGTAGTTACTCTTTTCAATGGCCAACGAATAATGCCCAACAAGACAATTCATCAGTGTATACAGAATGCGTAATGAACTGACCGTCATTGTTCGCGTTTTTTCTAATTGAAACTCTTCCTTTTGAACACGAAAGAGTTCTTCAATTCGCCAGCGAGTAATATAACTTTTCAGAATTCGAAGGACATCGTCCTTTCCATTGATGGAGTGATTCGTTAATAGTTTCATTGGCTTTTCGCCATAGCCATAGACAACAACCATATTAAGAGGGGAATCTTTTAACACAGGCAACTTAACTTTAATATGACCTAGATTCTACGTCAGTACTTCAAAAAGCATAATCAAAGCCTTGATAAATATGCGTTCCTTCGAAATTCAGCTTTCACCCATTGGGTGAAAGAAAAGTGCTCAAAAATATGTTAAATTATCAACTTCTATGACTCGATATATGGTAAAATAATAGTAAGAAAAGTAGTAAAAAGGGGTTCTAATTATGATTAATAAAATTGATTTCAAAGCTAAGAATCTAACATCAAATGCAGGTCTTTTTCTGCTCCTTGAGAATGCAAAAAGCAATGGGATTTTTGATTTTATTGAAAATGACCTCGTATTTGATAATGACTCAACAAATAAAATCAAGATGAATCATATAAAGACCATGCTCTGCGGTCACTTCATTGGCATTGATAAGTTAGAACGTCTAAAGCTACTTCAAAATGATCCCCTCGTCAACGAGTTTGATATTTCCGTAAAAGAACCTGAAACAGTGTCACGGTTTCTAGGAAACTTCAACTTCAAGACAACCCAAATGTTTAGAGACATTAATTTTAAAGTCTTTAAAAAACTGCTCACTAAAAGTAAATTGACATCCATTACGATTGATATTGATAGTAGTGTAATTAACGTAGAAGGTCATCAAGAAGGTGCGTCAAAAGGATATAATCCTAAGAAACTGGGAAACCGATGCTACAATATCCAATTTGCATTTTGCGACGAATTAAAAGCATATGTTACCGGATTTGTAAGAAGTGGCAATACTTACACTGCAAACGGTGCTGCGGAAATGATCAAAGAAATTGTTGCTAACATCAAATCAGACGATTTAGAAATTTTATTTCGAATGGATAGTGGCTACTTTGATGAAAAAATTATCGAAACGATAGAATCTCTTGGATGCAAATATTTAATTAAAGCCAAAAGTTATTCTACACTCACCTCACAAGCAACGAATTCATCAATTGTATTCGTTAAAGGAGAAGAAGGTAGAGAAACTACAGAACTGTATACAAAATTAGTTAAATGGGAAAAAGACAGAAGATTTGTCGTATCTCGCGTACTGAAACCAGAAAAAGAAAGAGCACAATTATCACTTTTAGAAGGTTCCGAATACGACTACTTTTTCTTTGTAACAAATACTACCTTGCTTTCTGAAAAAGTAGTTATATACTATGAAAAGCGTGGTAATGCTGAAAACTATATCAAAGAAGCCAAATACGACATGGCGGTGGGTCATCTCTTGCTAAAGTCATTTTGGGCGAATGAAGCCGTGTTTCAAATGATGATGCTTTCATATAACCTATTTTTGTTGTTCAAGTTTGATTCCTTGGACTCTTCAGAATACAGACAGCAAATAAAGACCTTTCGTTTGAAGTATGTATTTCTTGCAGCAAAAATAATCAAAACCGCAAGATATGTAATCATGAAGTTGTCGGAAAACTATCCGTACAAGGGAGTGTATGAAAAATGTCTGGTATAATAAGAATATCATCAATAAAATTTAGTGTTGCTCTGTGGATAACTTGCAGAGTTTATTAAGTATCATTGCAGCAAAGATGAAATCAATGATTTATCAAAAATGATTAAAAGGTGGTTGTAAATAATGTTACAATGTGTGAGAAGCAGTCTAAATTCTTCGTGAAATAGTGATTTTTGAAGCTAATAAAAAACACACGTGGAATTTAGGGAATATATATAACTAGTCAATTTGTGTCTTATAGGGTCTTTTGGAAAAGCCTTCAGGGTTTTATTTTATAGACATAATATTAGTTTTACTAGTATTAAATTAATCAAGGAAGGATATTGATATGCTAGAGATCATTTACATTTGGTTTATTAAT
>NZ_FNFK01000014.1:9982-43459 GCF_900101165.1 Alkalibacterium thalassium
TTATCCACGGCCCTAATCGTTTTATTTTTTGAAAAACGGTTGAAATTTTCGAGAAATGTGATTGCAGGCATTTTGCTCTACCCACTTTTTGTGATTAGCTTTATTCCATTACAAACAGTGTCTCTATTTAAGAAGACGGTTGACTGGAAAGAAACAGAACATACTGGTGTCCGGATGTATGGGGAAAAATCAAATAAAAAAAATCACCATAAAAAAAAAACAGAAGCACAATCATAAAGTGAGAGTGAGAAAAAGCTATGTATTCAGCTAAAGTGATGGGAATCCATTTTAAAAAAGCTGCGACCTACTTTAGAAATTTTGGATTATCTGCAATGCTTGATCTTAGTATATTTGCAATCATACTATTTTTTGCAAAACCTATTTTTGGAACGGGAATGGCTATTTTAATGGCAAGTGTAACGGCTCGTATTCTGTCATCACTTGTTAATTTCAGGCTCAACAAAGTGCTTTTTTTGGGAGGAAACAGTAAGAAGAGAAGCTATCTAATAAAATATTATATTCTTTGGTTAGGCCTTCTAACTTCATCGGCCAGCATGATTTATATTATCAATGATGTTTTTGCTATCAATGAGGTTATAGCAAAAACGATATCCGATATTTCCTTGGGTATTTTTAGTTATCAAACTCAGATGAGATGGGTTTTTAGGGAAAATTCATCTAAAAAAACAAAAGGCATATACTTTAGAGTGGTAAGAAAAATTCTTGCTTGTTTTATGAAAAGAGAAGTGATGGTTGATAAAAAAATATTTTCAAAAGAAAATGTATTGGTAGGACATCATCAAAATTTCTATGGTCCAGTCTCTTGTATGCTATATCTACCAGATTCAGTTCATTTTTGGGTGGTTTCTCACCTTTTTACTTTTAAAGAATGTTTCAACATGTATTATCAACATACTTTTAAAAAAATCATAAAATTACCAAAGATACTTGCCTTTATAATGGCAGTTCTTTGTGGTCTCTTCATTCCACCATTGATAAAATCAGCAAAAGCAATTCCTGTTTATAGAGAATCAAGAAAAATCACAAAAACTTTAACACAGAGTATTGATTTACTAAATCAAGGAAAGCAAGTCATGATTTTTCCTGATGCTGAATATGATGATGATGGTCAAATAATGGGCGAGATTTATAATGGTTTTATGCATCTAGAGAAGCTCTACCATCGAGCTAACAAGAAGCATATTGGTTTTGTGCCTATTATTACAGACAAAAAAACTGGGAAAATCATCAACTCCAAGGCACTTTACTTTAATGATAAGACTCCCTATAATGTGCAAAAAAATATTTTAACCAATCAAATAAGGGATAGTATGAATTTAAAATATAAGGACAATACAGGGCTGAAAACACACAGCCATATGAGTGAGATGAAGGTGAAATCCACTTATAGAAAGCGGTGAATCAATTGATAAAATCTATCCAATGCTCGCTTTGCAGTTCAAGAACAAAGTTATTGTACAAAATTAAAAATAAGAAATATTATAAATGTGACAACTGTTTTTCAGTCATGTTGGACCCTTTAGATTATTTATCTCAAGAAGAAGAAAAAGAAAGATATAAAAACCATAATAATGATGTAAATGATCCTAGATATCAAAAGTTTGTTTCTCCTATTGTAGAAAAGGTAAGAGATCATTATGATACAAATCATTTAGGCTTAGATTATGGAGCGGGGACAGGTCCAGTAATAACAAGTCTTTTAGAAAAAGAAGGATATGCTTTAAGATTGTACGATCCATTTTTTCACCTCTATCCAAAAAAACTTTCTATAAAATACGATTATATTATTTGTTCAGAGGTAATAGAGCATTTTCACCATCCCTATGAGGAATTTAAAAGTTTAGCTGAAATGTTAAAGCCAAAGGGCAGTATATTTTGTCTGACGAGTCTATATAATGAAGAGATTGATTTTGAAACTTGGTATTATAAAAATGATGATACACATGTGTTTTTTTATCACAAAAAAGCTTTAGAGTGGATAAGAAACAAATTTGATTTTTCTGATTTTTTCATAGATGGAAAGCTAATAAAACTTACAAAATAAAAAGTGAACAATTTGATGTGACCAAATATTTATCCGAGCTTACTTAAACTGTTATGAGACGCAAACTACTATTTTCTGGAATATAGAAAATAGTAGTTTTTTTAAAATTATTTTTATATATAAACAGATTCAAACGTTTAGTTGTATAACGTCTTCGCCACTCACCGATGTGAAGTTCCTTAAGTGCAGCAATGTAGCTATTCTTTGTAAATGGCTCCTCATTATCATCCAATAATAAAAGTGGTTCTTCATTATGACTAACCTTTAATTTATATTCATCACCTTGAATTTCCGTCTTAAAGTTGATTTTTCCTTTCCGACGATGCGCTAAGTCAGGGACTTTCACGCGACGATTTCTATGTAGTAAATAACGATTATCCTTTAGTCGCGTAATGAAGTGATGGCCGATATCTTGGACATACTCATATATCGTATTGGTGTCATAACCACGATCCATAACGAAAGTAGCCTTTTTCTTTCCTAAAAACGAAGTGACTGTATTAAAGCCTTTGGCTATTTCAATATTTTGACTGTGAAAATCTTTCTCCTTGGAAGAATACAAATGATTATACAGAGGCAAGGGATGTTTCGTTTTCAGTGTAGCCATTGAAAAATTGATTGTAGGATAGCCTTTCTCTAAAACATTCTTTGACCCATCACGGACTAAAGCTAAATGTTCCATCTTTTCGGCATAAGGTTTAACAATTTCTGATTCATCAACGATAACCAAAGGGTTATCCGGTATAGATGTTCTTAAGCCATTTAAATAATTATGATGGAGCTCTTTCAAGTCATTCTCTTCAGAAGCATTACGAGATAAGCGTTTAATGGTGTACTGCAAGTCAATATTTTCTTCTAACGCTCGTGCAATATCTGATAACAGGGTATTTTGAGCCTTAGACATGCCATATAAAATATCACTGTAAAATTTCTTTCGTGGTTTAGAAAGACCTTCGGTCAGTTTTTCTAAAAAAGTGATTAAACTTCGCTTTGTTTGATAAATTTCTGTAGAATTCATGGTAAAATAACCTCAGTTCCTGTTTTGTTTTTTTGTTTTGTAGTGATTCAATTATAACAGATAACAGGATAAAATTAGTCCACAGATTTAAGCTGTGGACTGCTCAAAAGCCCGAGGATACCATGTTTTCCACATGTGTATACCTCGGGCTTTTGGCACCGTTCAGGAAATCATAAAATTTTGGGTAAATTCAAAGACTGGGATTCATTGACAATAGATTTAGATAATGCTAATATCAGAAGTGAACAAACTATTAGTAAGTAGATTAGGGAGTGTTTGATCGTGCCAATCACATTTTTAGAGAAGCAAAACGAGTGTTGCTGTACATGTGTACAGTCTATTTCTCATGCTCTCAAAAATGTTCTAGGCGATTAAATCGATAAGCTCCTGATACATTCTGTCACTATCAGATCAGGAAGAAATCATTAACCGTTAGAATAATTAGAGTGAGCGCATGAGGTATCCCCTTGTGCGCTTTTTTGACGAAAGGAGGGTAATATGATTATACAAACAGTAAATGAGCTGATCGGTCAGACACCTATGATGGAAATTAAAGGCTATGACCTTCCAGAGAACACACGTATACTTGCAAAGCTTGAGCAGTTCAATCCTGGAGGAAGCATCAAGGACCGTCTGGGTGTCAAACTTATTGACACAGCATTTAAAGAAGCAATAATCAACAAAGAGTCAACGATAATAGAGCCAACCGCCGGGAATACAGGAATCGGCCTGGGGCTGGCTGCGATGTCATATGGATTGAAATTGATTTTCGTCGTACCTGAAAAGTTCAGCATTGAAAAGCAGGAGCTGATGCGAGTCTTGGGAGCAGAAATCGTCCATACACCTACGGAAGAAGGCATTAAAGGCGCAGTGGCTAAAGCTAAGGCGTTAGGCGAGAAGATCGAAAACAGTTATCTCCCGCTTCAGTTCGAAAATCCTGTCAATCCGTTGACTTATTATGAAACTTTGGGACCTGAAATTGTCAAGGACTTAGATGGTCAGTACCCTGATTCTTTTGTCGCAGGGGCAGGAAGCGGAGGCACGTTCAGCGGGGTTGCTCAGTACTTCAAGGAACAGTCAGAGAGTCTCCGAACAGTCGTCGTCGAACCGGAAGGATCCATATTAGGTGGAGGCGAACCAGGATCCCACGAGACAGAAGGCATTGGTGTTGAGTCGTTCCCGCCTTTCATGAAGAAGGAATGGATCGATCAGGTCTATACCATTTCTGATGAAGAAGCATTCTATTACACAAAGGAACTGGCCAGAAAAAATGGACTCTTTATAGGAAGTTCAAGCGGGGCAGCATTTGCGGCAGCACTTAAAGAAGCACAGACGTTACCAGCAGGCAGTACGATTGTGACTGTCTTCCCGGATGGAAGCGAACGGTATTTATCAAAAAATATATACAAATAAATTCAAAAGAGGAGACGATCAGTTATGCGAATGAAAACAACTTTTATACACGGTGGAATCAGTCATGATGAAGCGACGGGATCAGTTAATGTCCCGATTCACCAGACAACAACATACAAACAGGAAAAAGTAGGGGTTCACAAAGGATTTGAATACTCCAGAACAGGAAACCCGACTCGTCTGGCGCTGGAGAAGCTCATTGCAGATATGGAAGGTGGAGTCAGAGGGCTGGCCTTTGCTTCAGGTTCTGCTGGAACGCATAATATTTTTTCCCTGTTTTCTCAAGGGGACCATATCATCGTCGGGGATGACGTTTATGGCGGAACTTACCGTCTGATCAACAAAATCTTAAAGCGTCTGGGACTGACCTTTACTGTTGTCGATACAAGTGACAGTTCAACAATCGAAGGAGCCATCAAGGACGAAACGAAAGCAATCTTCCTTGAAACACCGACTAACCCTCTGCTTAAAATAACAGATATCAAGGCTGTTGCTGATATTGCCAAAGCGCACGATATAATCACTATCGTGGACAATACCTTTGCTACGCCTTATAATCAACGTCCGCTTGAACTTGGTGCTGATATTGTTCTCCACAGTGCATCAAAATATCTTGGCGGACATAGTGATGTCGTTGCAGGTCTTGTAACAACCAGCAGCGAAAAACTGGCAGAAGAACTAGGATTTCTGCAGAACTCAATTGGCGGAATTCTTGGGCCTCAGGATAGCTGGATCGTTCAGCGTGGGATCAAGACACTTGGTATCCGGATGGAAGCGCATGAAGCAAATGCTAAAAAAATCGTCGACTATCTTAACGGACATGACAAAGTCGAGAAGATATACTATCCTGGACTTGAATCACACCCAGGATATGAAACGGCTAAAAAACAGATGACAGGTTTTGGCGGCATGGTATCATTTGAACTGAAGGAAGGCTTGTCTGCTGAAACGTTCGTCGAAAGTCTATCCCTGATTACACTGGCCGAAAGTCTAGGAGCAGTAGAAAGTCTGATCGAAATTCCGGCACTGATGACACACGGAGCAATTCCTTCAGCAGATCGTCTGAAAGCTGGAATTAAGGATGAACTGATTCGTCTATCTGTCGGAATCGAAGATGTCGAAGATCTGATCGAAGACCTGGAGTCAGGATTCAATAAACTATAATCCAACAGATAGAGGAGCAGACATGAGCGCATTCAAAGAACTGATGCAGACTTATAAAAATAATGACCCGGCTGCAGGCAGCTCAGCTGAAATCGTCCTGACTTATCCTGGAGTCTGGGCAATATTCTTTCATCGAATCTCCCATTTTTTATATAATAAAAGAGTAAGGGTACCGGCTCGTATGCTGTCCATGTTTGCTAGATGGATCACCGGAATCGAAATTCATCCCGGAGCTGTAATCGGTCGTCGGCTGTTTATTGACCATGGTATGGGGATCGTGATCGGTGAAACCGCAGAAATTGGAGATGACGTCAAGATGTTTCACGCTGTTACTCTAGGTGGACGGGGCGATCAGGCAGGCAAGCGTCACCCGACCATCGGTGACGGGGTACTTCTCTCCGCGCATGTACAGGTAATAGGTAATATCACAATAGGTAAACAGGCTAAAATAGGAGCCAGTGCAGTCGTTTTAAAAGATATCCCTGAGGGAGTAACGGCTGTCGGTATTCCTGCAAAAGTAGTAAAGACCAAGGAAGAGAACTTTAGAAAAACTGCAGAAAATCACACGATATAAAGGAGTGAGCTAATGGGTCGAGAATTTATAGAAGTATTTACCGGATGGGCCAAGAATTATGATGCATCAGTCAAAGGCAATGATGAAGAATATAAGGAAGTGTTCGCCGGATATGAGGAAATACTGGCGGAAATAGTCAATAGAAGCGGCAATCATGTTCTGGAGTTCGGCATTGGAACTGGGAACCTGACTGAAAAACTGTTGAATGCCGGCAAGGAAGTGTTTGCTGTCGAGCCGTCACCAGAAATGCGTAAACTGGCTAAAGAAAAGCTGCCGGACGATTTTACGATTCACGATGGGGACATGCAGGAGTATCCACTGCCGGACAAACCTCTGGATACAATCGTCAGCTCATACGTTTTCCATCATCTGGATGATGAAGAAAAGAGCGAAGCAGTAAGATTCTATGCCCAGCAGCTGGCTGAAGGCGGAAAGCTCGTCTTTGCTGATACGATCTTCGTAACTCAGGATGTCTATGACAGTGTCATAGAAGAGGCTGAAAGCAGAGGCTACAGTGATCTTGCGGAAGACTTGAGGAGAGAATACTATCCTCTACTGGATACGGTATACACTGCATTGAGTAAAGCAGGATTTTCCCAGATATCCTTTACTCAAATGAACGATTTTGTCTGGTTATTTGAAGGAACGAAAGTACAAGACGTAAAAAATATGGATATTTTAAAAGGAGATAATCATTAATGGCTGACAAAAAGATGAACGTCGAAAGTTTTAACCTTGACCATACAAAAGTACAGGCTCCTTACGTCCGAGTGGCTGACAGAAAAACTGGAACGAACGGTGACCTGATCGTCAAGTATGATGTCCGGTTTTCACAGCCGAATAAAGAACACATGGACATGATGGCCGTGCATTCCCTTGAACATCTGACTGCAGAGCATATCCGTAATCATGCGGATTATATCGTCGATTTCGGTCCTATGGGCTGCCAGACAGGGTTTTATCTGACTGTTCTGAACCACGATAACATCGATGAAATCTTCGAAGTACTTGAAAAGACGATGAAAGACGTACTGGAAGCTGACGAAGTACCGGCAAGCAACGAGGTACAGTGTGGCTGGGCGGCACATCACACGCTTGAAGGAGCAAAAGAAGTGGCTGAACGCTTCCTTTCAAAACGTGATGAATGGTCAGCGGTATTTGCAGAAGATTCTGTACAGTAATTACTGAAAAATACAATTTAGATCACACGGACTAACCGGTCAGGCGACACTATTATCGTCTGACCGGTTTTTTTCTTCTTTTAAGAGCAATGCTGTTCGATTCGTCCGACGAATCGGTTCATTATTTAAAAGAGCAGTGTTGTAGGCAGTACTATATTAGTGAAATAACGGATTTAATTAATACATAGAGAAACTTCTTCTGATTTTGAGAGTCATTCAGCAACAAGTGATCTTTAGATGTAGTTCCGGCAGTTTAATAAAGGAAAAGGTATCGTTAGCGTACCGGCCAGTTGCAGTTCCGTAACATCAGCAGAGTCTAAGGTATAACTAGCGCGGTTCTAATTACAGTTCCAGGAAATTATAGTTTCCAAAGTGTCGCTAAACAGCTTCTAATTACAGTTCCGAAAAATCAATACGTCCAAAGTGCTGCTAAGCGGCCTCTAGTTACAGTTCCGAATAAATACTGTCTCTAAGATGGCGCTATTCGCCCTATAAGTATAGTTCCGTAAACTGAGGGGATCTAGATATACTATTAGGTCCTCCCATCTTAAAGGTTTAGCATGTCATATACTATAGTGTGTCTTTTTTAGGCTTCATTCCTTTGTGCTGCCAGTCCTTTAGGCATAGAGGCCATACAATCGGGTTTCTGACCGTGAGTCATGTGTATTTGAGGTTAGTCATGCTATAATAAACTCAATGATTTCGGGGAGATGAACATATGACTAAAAGCACATTTGATTTGGAGCAGCAATTACTTTCAGACTTTGACAGTAAGCTGACTGCTGAAGGAGTATCTGGGGAGAGACTCGCTTACCGACTGGGTATACTGTCAAAGATAGGACTTACTGAGGACCAAGGCTCACGACGCCCGGGATTCTCACAGGAAGAGCGAGAAGCAAAAAACTGGATCGTTAAATGGATGGAAGAAGCAGGAATGCAGGTCAGAGAAGATGGGGCAGGCAATATCATCGGCAGATTGGACGGGAAACACCCTGACAAACCAGTAATTATGAGCGGATCCCATGTTGACACAGTCCCTAACGGAGGACACTTTGACGGGACAATAGGTGTGCTTTCAGCTCTGGAAGTTGCTCAGTCATGGAAAGAAACAGGGTATGCACCTGAAAAACCTTTGGAAATAGTGGCTTTTACTGATGAAGAAGGGTCGCGCTTCAACGGAGGGCTGACAGGCAGCGAGGCAATGATGGGGGATACGGACATCGAAGCCATGCAGACTAAGAAAGATTTTGACGGCCGCTCCTTTGAAGAGGTCATTAATGACGTAGGATTAAGTTTTGAAGGATTCAAATCAGCCGGACGTCCGCACAGTGATATCGAGTCCTATGTCGAAGTGCATATCGAACAGGGCAAGCGACTTGAAAAAGAGCAGCTGCCGTGTGGAATTGTAACCGGAATTGCCGGCCCCTACTGGTTGAGATTGACATTCAAAGGACAAGCTGGCCATGCCGGGAATACACCTATGACTGATCGGCAGGATGCGCTGGTTGCGGCTGGACACTTTATTCACTATATCAGTCATCTTCCTCAAAAAATAAACGATTCTGCGGTAGCGACAGTTGGAAATATTGAGGTCAAGCCGAATGGAACGAATGTGATTCCAGGGGAAGTCATAGTTTATGTGGATATCAGGGATATTTATGAAGACACTCGCCAGCAGCTTATTGATGCTATTATTCAGACGGCAGAAGATATCAGTAAATCCTGGGCAATCATTCTGACATGTGAGACGGTGCATAATGTGCCGCCAGTTCCTATAAAAAAAGAACTGCAGGACAAATTGGAAAAAGCGATGCAGGGGAAAGGCATCAGACCCTACTATCTTCCTAGTGGAGCCGGTCACGATGCAATGATCGTGGGCCAGCATGTTCCCTCCGCAATGATTTTCGTACGAAGTAAAGATGGGATAAGTCACAATCCTGCAGAATGGTCTGATCTGAGCGATTGCGTTCAGGCCGTGCACATTCTTAAAGACTACATTGAAAGTTGTCAGTCCCATCAGATAATTCAGCAGAACTGATTAAAGGAGGATAACCTTATGCCGATTATTTCTTATTCGACACTGCCCCTTCTGAAATCTCAACCTATGGAGGCCGTAAAGTCTTGTATTGAACTAGGTGCAGAAAAAGTGGAGTTGTTCATGGACGGCACTCACTGGTCTCATATATCTGATAATCACAAAGAAGAACTTATTCAACAATTAAGAAGAGCAGGCGCCCAGTACAGTGTCCACGCCCCTCACTACGATTTGAACATGGCGAGTGAGTGGGGACCTGTCAGGGCTGCAGCACTGGAACAGTACAAAAAAACCATTCGTTTTGCCGGACGGATCCAGGCCACTCATGTGGTCATCAGCCCCGGAATCATCCATCCAACGACATTTGATAAGGAAAAAAGCCGTCACTATGCAGCAAAAGGAATCAAGACTCTGATTCCTACTGCTAAACAGTGCAAGGTCAAACTGGCTATTGAGAATGGTGGAGATAGACAGAGAGAATTGTTTGACCATGAAGCTTTTATTTCATTTATCCACTCGTTCAATGAAGAAGTCGTTGGTGCCGTTCTTGACGTCGGACACGCTCATATCACTAGGTGGCCTATTGAATTGGTCATGAAAGAGCTGAGCAGCAAGCTTCTGGCCCTTCATATTAATGATACAAGGGGAAATGTGGACAATCATTTGCCTATTGGGCAAGGAGCGATTGATTGGGAAAGGGTCTTTCAGACTATAAAAATGCTTGATATAGAGCCTGATCTAGTTCTGGAATACAATATGAGAACACCGGTTGAAGAACTTTCCCGGAGCAAAGAGGCGATCCATGACCTTTTCAAAGAGAAGAGCGGCTAATCAAGTTTAAACAATTACACAAAAAACAGCCTCATCGTTCCCATTCAATTCAGGGAACGATGAGGCTATCTGCGTTAAATATTACTATCTGCGACGTCTGTTGCCTCCACCAAAAATAAGGAAGAGTCTTAGGACACTCAGGAATGAAGCAATTGCTGCGGCAATATAAGTCAATGCAGCGGCATTCAGTACTTTCTTGGCTTGAGGCAGTTCTTCATTTGTCAGAAGGCCTTGCTCTTCAAGGATACGAATGGCACGTTTAGACGCATCGAATTCTACCGGTAAAGTGACCAGCTGAAACAGCAGAGTCAGTGAGAATAAAAGAATTCCAATATTGATCAGTGTCTGCTGATAGCCCATGAAAAATCCAAGAAACAGAATTGGGAAAGCAGCTGTCTGTCCGAAGTTGGTAACCGGCACAAGTGCTGCACGTAGACGAAGCGGACCGTAGTTGTCGCGGTCCTGCATGGCGTGTCCAGCCTCGTGTGCTGCTACGCCGATAGCAGCTACTGATGTTGAATTCCGAGTGGTATCGGATAATCTGAGGACGTTGTCCTGAGCATTATAATGGTCTGTCAAGTTACCCCTGATCCCTTCAAGTCGGACATTTTTCAGCTGAGCAGCGTTCAAAATCTCGCGACAGACATCGGAAGCGGTATACCCTCGTTTACTCTTCACCTTGCTGTATTTATTGTAAGTGGACTGCACGTACATACTTGCAAATCCGGAAATAATCATCCCTATGATAATCAGAATCATTGTGGGATCCCAATAGAATGGAAAGAATGGCATGTAAGTCCCTCCTATGCGTTATAGATTGTATTAATATTAGACCTGTTCATATTATACCATATAGAACTACAACATTTTAGAAAACTGGGCTAATGTTATGTGAGTTCTTTGTGAATAATGAATGTCCTGTCACATTTTGATGCTAGATTTCATCTTGATACTAGTAGTTTACACTACTGATAAAGGTTTTACTATCTATCCAGAGGCTGATTATTATACACAAGTAAGTTTAGTAAATTTACTTGTGTAGTTTTACTAAAAGGGTTACAATGTTACTGACTACAAGTGGAGGAGCGATTAATTATGAACAGGAATGAACTGCTGGAGGGGTTTAAAGAAGCTTTCGGGTATGAAGGAGATCAGGTTTTCTTTTCTCCAGGACGAATCAATCTGATAGGCGAGCACACTGACTATAATGGCGGAAAAGTGTTTCCATGCGCAATTACTATGGGAACATACGGCGTTGTTAAGAAAAGGGAAGATCAGATGATTCAGGCGTATTCCGGAAACTTTCCGGAAGTGGGCATTCTGACAGCTGATCTTGATGATCTTACCTATAAAAAAGAAGACAACTGGTTGAATTATGTTAAGGGAATGATCACTTTTATACAAGAAAAAACTGGGAAACTGACCCAGGGGTTCGACTTGTATATTTACGGGACTATTCCTAATGGAGCGTCTCTTTCATCTTCTGCCTCTCTTGAACTGCTGATTGGAGTGATTGTCAGAGACCTATTCTCGCTTAGCATCGATCAGCTGGACCTAGTCAAACTGGGGATGCGGACTGAAAATGAATTTTTAGGACTGAATTCAGGCATTCTGGATCAGTTTGCTATCGGCATGTCCAAAGCAGGCAGCGCGCTGCTCCTTGATACAAACACACTGGCATACGACGAGATTCCAGTTGATCTGCCTGACCATAAAATTATTATCATGAATTCAATGACTAGAAGAGAGCTGGTCGATTCTGAATACAATACCCGTCGCGAGCAGTGCGAGACAGCGTTAAAGCAGCTTCAGACAGTAGTGAATGTCAGTAGTTTAGGTGAGCTGACAGAAGAGGCATTTGAGGCGCATAAACATGTCATATCAGATGAGATACTGCTCAGACGGGCAAGACATGCTGTCTATGAAAGTGCAAGAACGGAACGGGCAGCAGAGGCTCTGATGAAGAATGACCTGAAGGCATTCGGCCAGTATATGAATGAGTCTCATGAGTCCCTTCATGAAGACTATGAGGTTACAGTCAGGGAAACGGATCTCTTGGTCAGACTTGCCTGGAAGCAGAAAGGAACAGTTGGTGCCCGTATGACGGGTGGTGGCTTTGGAGGCTGTTGTATTGCCATCGTCGAGGATGGTCAAGTCGATGAATTTATTGCTCAGGTCGGTGAGGCATTCAACGAAGAAATTGGACATAAAGCAGAATTTTATATTGCAGAAACAGAAGATGGCACAAAGGAATGGGTGAACAATGACTAAGGCACACAATACACATGGGATTAATCAGGTGATTACTGATTTTGTAGAGTCGCAGGTTAAATCAGGCCTCGTTCATCAGACAGATAGAATTTATCTGGCCAACAGACTGGCTGCATTGCTGAAAGTGGATGCATTGGAAAATCTGTCCCCTTCAGATAGGAAAAATACAACGCTGGAGCAACTAGACGAACTGATAAATTACGCTGTTTCAACCGGTCAGATCGAAGACCTACCTTCCTCTAAGGATATATTTGGTGCAAAAGTGATGGATCTAATTACTCCTGCCCCGTCGCAAGTCAATCTGCAGTTCTGGGAAAATTACAGACAAAGTCCCAAAAAAGCTACAGATCAATTTTTTGGGCTGAGCCGACAGACCAATTACATCAAGACAAGAGAAATAGCTAAAAATATAGAGTATACGCATGAAACAGATTATGGCGAGCTTGAAATTACAATCAATCTTTCCAAGCCCGAAAAAGATCCAAAGGAGATTGCTAGAGCCGGAAAGAATAAGCCGAATTATCCGAAGTGCATGCTTTGTATGGAGAATGAAGGATATGAAGGGCACTTGTCTCACCCGGGTCGGGCGAACCACCGAATCATTCGCATGACTGTCGGTGAGGAAGTCTGGGGATTCCAGTACTCGCCGTATGCTTATTATGATGAGCACTGTATCTTTCTTTCACACGTACATCGTGAAATGAATGTCGGGATACAGGCAGTCAGAAACCTGATAGATATATTGACCATTCTGCCGCATTATTTTGTAGGATCGAATGCTGGTCTGCCAATCGTCGGTGGATCGATTCTGTCTCATGATCACTATCAGGGTGGACGCCATACGTTTCCGCTGGAGCGTGCTGAAGAAAGGTTTTCTTTCGAACTCGATGGAATGACCGATGTCAAGGCGGCTGTCATTAAGTGGCCGATGTCAGTGATTCGTATAACGAGTGATTCTAAGGACAGTCTGATAAAAGCCGCAGAAAAAGTAATGTCGGTCTGGGAAGGCTACTCGGATGAATCCGTAGATTTATTATCCGAAACAGATGGAGTCCCACATAATGCTGTAACTCCGATTGCCCGTAGAAAAGGGGAGGCTTTTGAACTGGATCTGGTTCTCCGGAATAATCGGACATCTGAATCCTATCCAGATGGGATCTTTCATCCTCATCCACCCGTTCAGCACATTAAAAAGGAGAATATAGGCTTAATTGAAGTAATGGGTCTGGCGATCTTGCCCCCCCGATTAAAGGACGAACTGAACCAGGTCCGCGACTATCTGCTGGGAAGAGTCGATGCAGTTGATCCCGTCCATCAGTCGTGGGCTGACGAGCTGAAATGTGAGCATGAAGTAACCGAAGAAACTGTCGGGGATATCGTTGATAAAGCTGTCGGAGAAGTGTTTCTTCAGGTACTCAAGGATGCAGGAGTATTCAAGACAGATCATAATGGAAAAGAAGCCTTTAAACGGTTTATCACTCACTTAAAAAAGGTATAATGGAAACGTATTAATTTAATCGGTAAACAAAAGGGAGGAAAGGATATGGAAATTACTAGTAAAAGTTTTGGAAAAGTTGATGGAGTAGACGTACTTGAATATACACTGACTAACAGTAAAGGGGTAGCAATCAGTGCCATGCCGTTCGGAGCCACACTGACTAAAATAGTCACACCGGATAAGAATGGAAACAGAGAGAATATCACGTTGAATGTGGAAAAACTTGAAGATTTTATTGCCTATCGTCCATTTTACGGTGCAACGATTGGAAGAGTTGCCGGTCGGATCACTAGAGGTCAGTTTACATTAAACGGGACCGATTATCAGCTGGACGTGAACGAAGGAGAAAATCTGCTCCACGGTGGACCAGAAGGTTTCGATACGAAATTATGGGAAGTCAGAACTGATGAAAGCGACACGCAGGCGAGTCTGATTTTTACATATGCCAGTCCTGCAGGGGAAAACAGATTCCCTGGAAATCTGTCAGTGACTGTCACGTATACATTAACTGAAGAAAATGAGTGGATTCTCGATTACCAGGCAGAGACAGATGAGCCAACGCTGTTCAATCCGACGAATCATGTCTACTTTAATTTGACTGGGGACATCAAAAAGTCGATTCTCGATCATCAGCTGATGCTTAACAGTGATTTTTATGCGCCACTTGGAGAAGAAAACCTGCCAAAAGGCGAGCTGGATAAGGTAGAAGGGACACCTTTCGACTTTACAGCATTCAAAGCGGTCAAAGAGGCTGTACTTGCTGACCATCCTCAGATTTCTCCTTTATCCGGGTTGGACCACCCATTTGTCTTAAGCGGAACAAGTGACGGACCGAAAGGGATTCTGTTTGATCCTGAATCAGGTAGAGAAGTAAAATTCTTTACAGACCGCAACAGTGTCGTCATCTTTACGCACAATGCAGTAGTAGACGACTTTGAAATTCAGGGCGAACCCGCTGGTCAATATGCTGGAATCACTCTGGAAACTCAGACACTTCCCGATGCCGTCAATCAGCCCGGATTCGGCAACATCATTTTACGACCCGGTGAGACATTTACTTCACAGACAACTTATCAGTTTACTGTAAGAGCAGACTGATACATTTGATCAGGAATCTATTATTTTAGGAGGGAAGGGATGGCAACACTTAAAGACATTGCCAAAAAAGCTGGTGTATCAACTTCTACTGTATCCCGAGTGCTTAATTATGATCCGACCTTGTCTGTGGGCGAAGAAACAAAAAAGCGGATATTCGAAGCGGCAGAAGCTTTGGAATACCGAAGTCACAAGAAAGTATGGACTAGAAAAAAAGGGACAATCGCCATTGTCAACTGGGTCAGTGAGTCAGAAGAACTGAACGATCTCTATTACATGTCGATCCGAATAAGTGCTGAAAAAAAAGCCCAGGAGCTTGGCTATGACTTCATACGATTATATGATCAGGATGAGCTGATCGATCAGGACAATCTGGCTGGTATATTGGCTATTGGGAAATACAGTCAGCATCAGGTAAAGCAGCTTCAGGATAAAGAGCTTCCTTTGTGTTTTGTTGATTTCAAGCCTCAGGGGGATGTTGACTGTGTATTGGTCAATTTCAAAGATGCTATCAGGCGAAACATCGATTACCTCATCGAGCAGGGGCATAAACGTATCGGCTTCATCGGAGGGGAAGAATCCTTCAGTGACGGTACGGGGAATTGGATCGACCCTCGTGAAAAGACGATGAAAGAATATCTGAAGCGCAAGCGGCTTTATTCATCTGATTATTTCCAGGTGGGTGAATTCCGAGTGGAAGATGGCAGGAAGAATATGCTGAAGATACTGGATCAGCTAAATAAAAACGAGCGGCCTACTGCGTTTGTGGCAGCAAATGATGCAATAGCAATTGGCTGCCTGAAGGCTTTATATGAGAAAAATATCAAGGTGCCGGAGGACATGAGTCTTATCGGTTTCAACGACATCTCTACAGCAAAATACATTACCCCATCCCTGACTACAGTTAAGGTGTATACCGAAGAAATGGGAAGCAGCGGGATACAGCTGCTGCATGAACGGATACAGGATGGACGTGATGTTACGAAGACTGTCATCACCTCAACGAAACTGATTGTCCGGGAGAGTACGTAACGAGTATTGACTATGTGAATTAGAAAAGACCTGCTCATTAGGAAGCAGGTCTTTTCTAATAGATGGAAATGGGTTATCGTTTATTTAGAATAGCAAAAGCATCATCTTGAGGAGTATAGCCCAATTTTACTCGTGCAGAATCGATATCCAGTCTCGGGAAGGCATTGTTGGATACCCCGTTGACCAGCAGATAGGGTTCCTCCAGTTCAGCTTTCAGACAGCAGTCGATCAGATGGTTCATATCACGAGCCGAGAAGTACGTGCCCATTGAATAAAAGTCTGCATCAGGATCCAGCTCACTTTCATCATCTTTGTAATCCCCAATTCGAACCCCAATCGACTCGATCCCTTTTTTATAGGCATAATAACTGGCCAGTGCTTCGAGATAGGCTTTGGATACGCCATACAAGTCATCGGGCCTGACCTGGTCCGTTGTTTTTACCTGAACGTTGTGCGGATAGGCATCACTTGCATGAATCGAACTAGCAAAAATAATTCGTTTCAAAGAAGAAGATTTCTCAGCCTGTTTATATAAATTCTGAGGAAGCACATAGTTCAGATCCACTAGTTCATCATAAAAATCTGCGTCCGGATCAGGGTTTCCTGCCAGTTGAATCACATATTCAACACCGTCCAGTGCATCCTCCCACTTGTCGATCTTGGACAAGTCAGCTTCTACTAGCTTAGCCCCGTCTTTCAGTTCTTCAGGAAAATCAGAAAAATCGATGTCCGCCAGTACTAGATCATGCGACTCTTTTAAATGTTTTGTCAGGTTCGTTCCAATCAGACCTGTTGCACCTGTAATCAGTATTTTGCTCATATATAATCTCCTCCCAGTTCGTGTAGGATATAAGTAAATCCAGCCTCAGTCATTGAGAACCGAAGCTGGACAAGAATTTTAATCGGCAACAATCAGTCTCTGTTGTGGTCTTCCTTAGCGTCCCCTACTGCATCATGAACATGTCCTTTAGCTTTCTGAGCTTTTCCTTCGGCCTGCTTTCCTTTATCGTCAGTCGCATCACCAAAAGAGTCCTTTATTCCACCTACTATTTTATCCTTAGCTCCTTTAGCCTTATGTTTCAAACTGTCTTTATTTTCATCCATCTGCTTCTCCACCTTTCAATTAAGATCATCTTTCACATTTCAATTTTATTGTAAGGACTATGTACAAATAATTCAAAAGAAACGATTTGTCACATACTGATTCGTTTCTCAAGACACATAAAATATGCTAAACTAAATTTAAATAGATAGGGATTGAGGAGCTGTAGCATGAAAACTCTCGGGATTGATACGTCCAACCAGGTCATGTCTGTTGCATTGACTGATGGAACTGAACTGGTTTTGGAAAAGACAGTAAATATTAAAAGAAATCATAGTGTTCAACTGATGCCGGCCATAGAAGAGCTGGTCAGCGAAGCAGGATGGAAACCAAAGGACATTGAACGAGTGGTCGTCGCCAGAGGCCCGGGTTCATATACAGGAGTAAGAATAGGAGTGACCGTCGCAAAGACACTGGCTTATAGTCTGAATGCCGAGCTCGTTGGTCTTTCCAGTCTGCATATTCTGGCAGGGAATGGTGAGAGAGTTCCCGACAGCTTTATCGTTCCTGTATTCGATGCAAGAAGAGGAAACATCTATACAGGGCTATATAAATATGAAAACACTGGGTTCTCTGCAGTAGAAAACGACACTCATATCTCTGCGGAAAGCTGGGCGGCCTATCTGAGTACGTTGGAAGGAACGGTCCAGCTGGTCGGACAGGATGCTGCCCGTCATTTTAAAACATTCAAGTCAAAGCTTGGCGACCGTCTCATTACACTCCCCTCCAGTCGTCACTATCCTAGAGCGAGTGTAGCAATTGAACTCGGCCAATATCATCAACCTGAACCGGCCCATTTATTTGAACCCGAATACCTGAAACGCGCTGAAGCCGAACAAAACTGGATGGATGCCCATCCTGAACATGCCCAAGGAGGCGGGTGGATTGAGAAACTTTAAAGACTGGTTTTCCGACAGAGTTACAAAGACGACGACACGGACATTCGTTCCAATAGCTGCACGAATCAGACTGGATCAGCCTTTCTATCCACTTTCTGATGAACGGTTTTTAAGCAGCCGAATTGCAAAAGAAGAGGATGTCAACAGTATTCTCACGATTGAAAAAAGGTGCTACAACGGACAGACACCATGGAACAGGTCGGCGATCCTACACGAAATAAGGTACAATAAAAATGCTTTTTACATTGTAGTCTATGAAGAGGAAGAAGCCGTCGCGTTTGTTGGAGCCTGGGTCGTTGGACAGGAAGCACATATTACAAACATCGCAACTGTCCCTGATTATCAGAACAAAGGAATCGCGACGTATTTACTGAGAGAGATAATCAAGATCGCGGAAAAAGAAGAGATTTCAGAGGTTACTCTGGAAGTAAGAGTCTCTAATGAGACAGCACAGAGTCTTTATACCACGCTTGGATTTGAAAAAGGTCGAATAAAGAAAAATTACTATGCTAACGATCATGAAGATGCGCTGGAAATGAGCTTTAGAATCAAGCAGTTAACAGATTAACAGAAATAGAAAGAGGCACCGCTTATGAAAAACAGAAAGGTCAGGGTCCGTCTTTATCAGCCAGATGAAGAATTGGGGCATGACTTCTATAGACTAGCAGAAGAGGCATTTGCCCATGGGTCACCTTGGACAGAAGAAGAGTATGAACAAACTGTAACCCGATCTGACCTGACATTTTTCATAGCGGAAATTGAGGAACAGCCAGTGGGTTATGTCGGTGGGAAGATTATTCTTGATGAAGCTGAAGTTTACTCTATTGCAGTAGAACCAGCCTTTCAGAATCAGAGAGTAGCATCTCAATTGATTGAAGCCTATAAAACACACTGCCGCGCAAATGGGGTTAAGATTCTTTTTCTCGAAGTCAGAGAATCTAATTTTACAGCCCGGAATTTTTATGTCGCCCATCAGTTCAAGGAAATCTCCAGGAGAAAAGGATACTATAATGAACCTGAAGAAGATGCAATAATTATGATATGTGATATTAGAAAGAAGGAAAAAGATGACGAATAAGCTGATATTAGCTATTGAAACAAGTTGTGACGAAACGAGTGCAGCAGTGATTAAGAATGGAGACACGATCCTGTCAAACATCGTCGCCTCACAAATTAAAAGCCATCAGCGCTTCGGAGGGGTCGTCCCGGAAATTGCCAGCCGCCACCACGTGGAGCAGATTACGTTGATTATAGAAGAAGCAATGAAAGAGGCCGGCGTGTCTTATGCGGATCTTGATGCAGTAGCTGTAACAGAAGGCCCGGGACTGGTCGGTGCGCTGCTGATTGGTGTCAATGCAGCAAAAGCGATCGCGTTTGCTCATAACCTTCCACTGATTGCAGTCAACCATATTAAAGGACATATTTTTGCAAACCAGCTGGTATCCAGCCTGACTTTCCCTCTGTTGTCCCTGGTTGTGAGCGGGGGGCATACTGAGTTGATTTATATGTCTGGACCGGACTCATTTGAAATTGTTGGAGAAACACGTGATGATGCCGCAGGAGAAGCCTACGATAAAATTGGGCGGGTGATAGGTGTGCCATATCCTGGAGGCAAGCATATAGATGAAATGGCCCATCTGGGAGAAGATACCTATGACTTTCCCCGAGCGATGATTCAGGAAGACAATTACGATTTCAGTTTCAGCGGGCTGAAAAGCTCATTTATTAATACCGTCCATAATGCCCGACAAAAGGGAGAAGAAATGGACGCGAATGATCTGGCTGCAAGTTTTCAGTCGGCAGTAGTAGAGGTTCTAGTCGATAAGACAATACGAGCGGCGAAGGATAAAAAGGTAAAACAGCTTATTCTGGCCGGAGGTGTTGCGGCCAATAAAGGTCTGCGCACATCACTGGAAGAAGCTGTACGAAAGGAACTGCCAGGTGTCGAGCTGCTTATCCCACCTCTGAATTTATGTGGAGACAATGCGGCGATGATCGGCGCCGCAGCGTTCGTTCAGCTGGAAAAAGAGGAATATTCGGATTTTACGTTAAATGGACAGCCGGGCTTGTCAGTGTAACGATATCTGATTGGTACCGAGAAGCAATTTAATCAAAATGAATTTTGCACCGTTGAGTCAGCTGTTCTGACTCGACGGTTTTTTACTTATTTATTCTATTTTTAAGGGCTGCATAGGGAGTTTTTAATTAAGCAAATAAATTTTGCTACTTAGAGAAGGATATCTGAATGAATATGGTCTACTTTAGTAGATGCATAACCAACTATTGTCCACTGGCTGAGATGTAGAGTTTGAATGGGCATTTAATGCCCGACAATCGCCCACTCGTTGAGTCAGCAGCACTTGAGTGGTCGCATTGACCAATAGACTAGCAATCCGTTGTCATAAATTATAAATATCACCAGACTACTCTAGTTTGCTTAGTAAATTTCGGACTCCAGCACAGTTAGTACTCGTAGGGACAGAAAAAAGCAATGAGACCCCATCTTAAACAGATAGTCTCTCATTGCTTGTGTGATATGTGGCGTAAAACAGCTCTAGCTTCACTCTTTTTTCTTATGCCTTATTCATCAAAATCGTGTAGGGTCAGGCCTCTTGTTGGAACTGGAGTAGAAAATACGATCTGTGTATAGGTCTTACCGAACTGCTGCAGGTTGTTGATGAAATCATCCAGTTCTGTAGTTGTTGGATAGGATACTTTGATAAGCATCGAGAACTCGCCAGTTACACAGTTGCACTCTAGTACATTAGGCACTTGTTCGATATAAGGGTAGAAATCCTTCTTCTGGTTCGGGCTTAAGTCAAGCTGAATGAATGCTTGTATGTGATAGCCGAGTTTTTTTAAATTGACTCGAGTCATGTATTTATCGATAAATCCTTCTTTTTCCAGCTTAGCTATCCGATTAGAAATAGCAGGGGAGGAAAGATAGGTCTCGCTAGCTATTTCTTTTAAAGATGCGCGGGCGTTTTCCTGAAGAATCTGCAGTATTTTCAAATCCATTTGATCCATATTCGTATCCTCTTTTCTGCAGCTGAGACTAGTTAAGGTGTCTTTTTATCTGTTTTACAAGTTTTCCAATGTATCATGCAGTGTTTCCCATTCAATCAGCAGATTTTCCTGCTTACTGGAAAGGTCATCATTTTCCTTAGATAACCGTTCTGTTTTGGAACTGTCAGAAAAAGTTTCAGGCTGACTGAGTTCGTGCTGAATATTCAGCAGTGCAGCCTCCAAATCTTCGAGCTCCTTTTCGATTCGCTCAATTTCTCTAGTGAGTTTCCGCTCCTTTTTCTGACGCTCTTTCTGTGCTTCAAATGACAGTTTGGCGGTCTGGTCGGAGGTGCTATCTAAAGAGTGAGAACCAGTCGTGTCAGTAAGGTCACTTGAAGAATCGATGGACTCAATTGCCTCAAGTTCAGCCTTTTTCTGTAGGTAATAATCATAATCCCCCAGATAAAGTGTAGCTCCATCTTCTGACAGCTCAATGACTTTTGTAGCCAGCCTGTTGATGAAGTAGCGGTCATGAGAGACGAACAGCAATGTGCCTTCAAAATCGATCAGAGCATTCTCAAGTACTTCCTTTGAATCAATGTCCAGGTGGTTAGTCGGCTCATCAAGTAAGAGCGTATTGTTTTTTTCGAGAGCCAGTTTTGCCAGAGCAACTCTGGCTTTCTCGCCACCGCTTAAAGAAAAAATGGATTTATCGACGTCTTCCCCGCTGAATAGAAAGGAGCCCAGCAAGGTTCGCACAGATTGCTCAGACAGCAGTGGATGGTCATCCCAGACCTCATCCAGTACAGACTTCTTGTCATTTAAAGTCGTCTGTTCTTGATCGTAATACCCCATATCGACTTTCGTTCCATACTTGATCTCTCCACTGATCGACGGAATCAGTTTATAAAGTGTCTTCAGGAGAGTAGTTTTACCTACCCCATTAGGACCTACCACTGCAATGGAATCTTCCTTGCGGATATCGAGATTGATATGTTCGGACAATGGAATCGAATCGTATCCGATTGCTAGATCAGCCGTCTGAAGCACAACCTGACCAGAAGTCCGTTCGGGAATGAACTGGAAATGCGCACTTTTTTCATCACCTTGAGGCTTGTCCAGTGGATCCATCTTTTCGAGCTGCTTCCTTCTGGCCTGGGCTCTTTTCGTTGTAGAGGCACGGACCAGGTTGCGGTTCACAAAGTCTTCCAGTTTAGCCATTTTCTTCTGCTGCTTCTCGAAGACTTTCCATTCACGCTTGATTTTTTCAGCTTTCTGTTTCAGATAATTTGAATAGTTTCCCGGGTAATTTTCTACAGAGCCCCGGCTGACTTCGTATATATTTTTGACGACTTTATCCAGAAAATACCGATCATGGGAAACAATGAGAAGAGCCTTGGAATAATTCTGTAGGTAACTTTCCAGCCATGATAATGTGTCTATATCCAAATGGTTGGTCGGCTCATCTAAAATAAGCAGATCCTTTTTCTCAAGAAGGAGTTTGGCCAGAGCCAGTCGGGTTTTCTGCCCCCCTGATAAATTCGATATAGGGGTATCGTAATCTTCCGGATAATATCTAAAGCCGTGAAGTACTGAACGAATCTCGCTTTCGATGCCATACCCGTTATGTTCCCTGAATGACTGCTGCAGGAAATCATACCTGGACAGGAGATCTGTATAGGTGTCTGACTGTTTGTCGAGAGATTCATCACTCAACTGCTGCTCGATAGCATGCATCTCTCTTTCGATCTGCTTGATGGGTTCAGTCAGTTTTTCCATCTCTTCCCAGATAGTCAGGTCAGATTCCAGACCGGTGTGCTGGTCAAGGTAGCCGATGATGCAGTCTTTTTTTCTATGAACAAACCCTTCATCCGGTTCTTCTCTTCCGGAAAGGATATTGAGAAGGGTCGTTTTACCGGCACCGTTTCTGCCCACCAGACCGATTCGGGCGTTTTCCTTTATTTCCATGCTGACATTATCGAAAAGAGTTTCAGCACCGAAATGTCTTGCTATTTTTTGCGTGTGTAAAAGTATCATATTATTCCTCATTTTCTAACCTAGTCATCTGTCAATATCTAACAGTTTAGCATACAGGGGGAGGAATAGACTAGTCTAATTGAAAAAACTGCAAGGTTCAGAAATAGGACATTTAGGCATGTTCCTTTTTTTACAATCTCCAAAACTTGTTCAATAATAAACGATTTAATAATGAATTTTATTGAAATATTTAACAAATTTAAACCCTATATGCTTTATTTTACAGGGATTAGTGGTATAATATAGAATGGTATCTCATGTAAGTTTGTGAATACACAAGGTAAGATAAGATATCCCTTTGGAAAAGTTTGATAAGATCCAGAGAAGCTGTTTATTAAATGAATTGAGACGAGGAGAATGACAATGGCTGATAAGAAAATCCCGAAAGCTACTGCACGCAGACTGCCATTATACTACCGCTACTTGCGTTTCCTACACGAGGCAGGTAAAGAACGTGTGTCATCAGCTAAATTAAGTGAAGCAGTTAAAGTGGATAGTGCAACGATCAGACGCGATTTCTCGTATTTCGGTGCTTTAGGTAAAAGAGGCTACGGGTACGATGTAGAAGCTTTAATGAATTTTTTCAGTAAAACACTGAACCAGGACCGCTTGACCAATGTTGCATTGATTGGTGTGGGTAACCTTGGACAAGCCTTATT
This sequence comes from Alkalibacterium thalassium, assembly GCF_900101165.1. Taxonomy (GTDB): domain Bacteria; phylum Bacillota; class Bacilli; order Lactobacillales; family Carnobacteriaceae_A; genus Alkalibacterium; species Alkalibacterium indicireducens. The sequence goes on from NZ_FNFK01000014.1 coordinate 33,863, forward strand.
AAACTACAATTTTCGCAGAAACAACAATATCCGTATCAGTGCCGGATTTGATGTGAAAGATGACCTGATTGGAACGATCCACCAGGGCGTACCTATCTACGACATCAATGAAATGGTCGATCAGCTTGAAATGCAGCAGATCGATGTAGCGATTTTAACAGTACCTTCTGAAATAGCCCAGGAGATGGCGGATAAGCTGGTAAAAGGTGGAGTCAGAGGTATTATGAACTTCACCCCAATACGTGTGACTGTACCGAAAGAAGTCAGAGTACACAACGTTGACCTGACCAATGAACTGCAGACGCTGATATACTTCATCAATTACTATCAGGACTTTGGTCAGAATACTGAACCTGAAGAAGATGACAATCCTTTAAACGACCTATTTTACAATGATTAAAAAAAGATCTTCAAAGCAGACCTTGATCTGGTCCGTAAGCTTTGAAGATCTTTTTTATTTGCTGTTATTTTTGCTTTTTTTAATACGTAGATATGCTGCAGCCATCCTCGTACCCTGAACAAAGTCTTTTGTAGCGAAGAGAGCAAACAAGAAGGAGAAGAATCCCCATCCACTGCTGGCGACTGAATCGATCGTAAAGAACATGAACAGCAGGAAGAAAATATACTTAAAGGCAATCTGAAACATGATTTGTTTTTCTGTCATTATAAATCCTTTCTAAACTACTTGTTTTTTAAGAAAAGTACAAGTTGATCAGCACAGCTGCCACATTCATTAGACAATGTGCTAGAATTGGTGTCCATATGTTTTTAGTCTTGAAGTAAAGCCAGGCAAAAACCAGTCCCATTGATGAGTACACTAGGAGCAGACCGTCAAAGTGAATTAATGCAAAGAGCAGTGAACTGATGACTGCAGCTCCGATGCCGCCAATCCGATCAATCAGAAGACCAAACATTGCCTTTCTGAAAACAAATTCTTCCATTACTGGCCCTGCTATTCCAACTAGGAGAAGAAACAACGGATAATTTCTGACGACTTCCATTATAAACTGAGTGTTTTCTGACTCCATAGAAGAGCCTAGAAAGTTTACTTCTATAATGCTTGCGAAAGTCTGCACGACTATTGCAATAAACATCCCTATCAGTCCCCATAGAAGAATGATGGCGGTATTATTACTGAATCGTTCTTCAAACTCAAACTTCATCTGCTGTCTTCTTTCGATCACGATCATACCGATGGCACCTAATGAAAACAGGACCATGGATGGAAGGAGAAATCCGACAATCCCTGTATCTTCTGGTAAGACAAGAGGGATCACAGCAGAAACAAGCTGTACGGCAAGAAACAGGCTGATCATGTTAATAGCCGCTTTTTTATTAGTATCATTAACTGACATGTTGTTCATCCTTTAATTGGTATTCCCACAATATATAGTAATTTAACACAAAAACCAGTCGTTTTCCACCGGGTAAATTTTTCAAAAAAATTCAAAAAAAAATTAAAGTTAGGACTTGCAAGAAATCACAGTTTTGAATATACTAGGTAATGTAGTTAGCACTCGGAGGTCGAGAGTGCTAACACTCACATCTCACTATATATTTAGTGAAAAATTAAAACTACTATTTTGGAGGGATTGCATCATGTTAAAACCTTTAGGAAATCGTGTACTTCTTGAAGTGAAGAAAGAAGAAGAGAAAACTGCAAGCGGATTAGTTTTACCTGATTCAGCAAAAGAGAAGCCGCAGTCAGCAGTGGTTGTAGCTGTTGGAGACGGAAAACTTCTTGATAACGGAAGCCGAGCTGACGTATCAGTTTCTGTCGGCGATCAGGTTATCTTTGAAAAGTATGCCGGTTCTGAAATCAAGTATGAAGGAACCGATTATCTAGTAGTTAAAGATACAGACATTATTGCAATCGTTGACTAATTTGAACCACTGATTCATTAAAAAAACTAATATTGAAGGAGCGGTTATTACCATGGCTAAAGAAATCAAATTTTCTGAAAATGCACGTGCAGCAATGCTGCGTGGCGTAGATAAACTTGCTGATACAGTTAAAGTGACATTGGGACCAAAAGGTAGAAATGTTATCTTGGACAAATCTTTCGGCGCACCTCAAATCACTAATGATGGGGTGACCATCGCAAAGGAAATTGAACTGGATGACAAATTCGAAAATATGGGTGCTCAGCTTGTTGCTGAAGTAGCAAGCAAAACAAACGATATCGCAGGTGACGGAACAACTACTGCGACTGTTCTAACCCAGGCAATCGTCAATGAAGGAATGAAAAACGTGACTGCAGGTGCTAACCCTGTAGGCATCCGTCGCGGAATCGAACTGGCAACTAAAAAGGCAGTCGAAGCTCTACATGACATCTCTACTAAAGTAGAAGACAAAGAGTCTATCGCGCAAATTGCTGCAATCTCATCTGGCGACGAAGAGATCGGTAAGCTGCTTGCAGATGCGATGGAACGTGTGGGAAGCGACGGCGTTATCACAATAGAGGAATCTCAAGGAATTGAAACTGAACTGGATGTTGTTGAAGGAATGCAGTTCGATCGCGGCTACCTGTCTCAGTACATGGTAACGGATAACGAGAAAATGGAAGCAAACTTGGATAATCCTTACATTCTGATTACAGACAAGAAGATTTCTTCAGTACAGGAAATCCTTCCTGTTCTTGAAAATATCATGCAGCAGAATCGTCCACTTCTGATCATTGCAGACGATATTGAAGGAGAAGCACTGCCTACACTTGTATTGAACAAGATTCGCGGAACGCTTAACGTAGTAGCTGTTAAAGCACCGGGATTCGGTGACCGTCGTAAAGGTATGCTGGAAGACATCGCTATTTTGACAAACGGAACAGTCATCACAAGTGATCTTGGGCTGGACCTTAAAGATGTGACGATCGATCAGCTGGGTACTGCAGGAAAAGTTGTAGTAACTAAAGACCACACAACTGTTGTTGAAGGTGCTGGCGAAAAAGAGAACATCGAACAGCGTGTGGCGATGCTTCGTGCTCAAGCTGAAGAAACAAACTCTGAATTCGACCGTGAAAAACTGCAGGAACGCATTGCTAAAATGGCAGGCGGCGTTGCAGTCATTAAAGTCGGAGCAGCGACTGAAACTGAAATTAAAGAACGTAAACTGCGTATCGAAGATGCATTGAATGCTGCACGTGCTGCAGTTGAAGAAGGTGTCATCGCCGGTGGTGGAACAGCTTATATCAACATTCTGGATAAACTGGAAACGATCGATCTTGAAGGTGACGAAGCAACTGGTGTGAAAATCGTCCTTCGTGCACTGGAAGAACCTGTTCGTCAGATCGCTTCAAATGCTGGTCTGGACGGAAGTGTTATTGTTGAACGTCTGAAACACGTTGAGCCTGGCATTGGATTCAATGCAGCAACAGGCGAAATGGTCAACATGGTACAAGCGGGTATCATCGACCCAACTAAAGTAACCCGTTCAGCGTTACAAAATGCAGCATCTGTTTCAGCGCTATTACTAACGACTGAAGCTGCTGTAGCAGAAATCCCATCTGAAAATGATGGACCTGCTGGTGGAATGGATCCAAGCGGAATGGGCGGCATGATGTAAGTAAAGTCAATAATCTGCTGTCGTGTCATCAGACACATAATGAAAGCACAGAAAGCAGGAAAAGCTTGAGAGTATCTCTCTGCTTTTCCTGCTTTTTTTTGCAGTACTTTTATAAACAGTATTCACTATAGGAACGTTTAAACTTTGAGGTTTGAATGACTCCCCTTGAGCTGGTACGTTAGATTGGCGCTTGTCTCATGAATCTCTGACCTAATGAAAAGACCATTTCGATCAGACCGGATAGACCTGTTACTGCGATCCGCTTAATTAAAGTCTGAATTAGTCTGATTGTATGATAAGATAGTAAAATAATTTACATGAGTATACGGGGAGATTTGTTATGAATGAGAAGACAGTTTCTATAGTTGGATTAGGGGCTCTGGGTGTGTTGTATGGACAGCACTTGTCAGAAGCTTTGGGAAAAGATCGTGTAAGAGTGATAGTAAATGAAGGAAGAAAGAAAAAATATGAAAGTGACGGAGTGACATTAAACGGTGTCCCGTGCGATTTCAATTACGTTTTAGAATCCGAAAAGAGTACACCTGCAGATCTGATCATAGTCTGCACGAAATCGCTGGCACTTGACAGCGCACTGAATTCTATGAAAAACCAAGTAGGAGAAGAGTCTACAATCCTATCGTTAATCAATGGAATTTCCAGCGAGGGTATCCTTGGGCGTGAGTTTGGTCATGAAAAAATTATTCCTACGGTAGCGATAGGAATGGATGCAACACGAGATGGTCAGGATGTCCGGTCCAAAGTAAAAGGCTGGCTCCAGATTGGAGTGGACAGTCCAGATAAACAGAAAAGACTGGATGCAGTTAAGTCGATCTTTGAGGAAGCTCAGTTTCCTTATGCAGTCGAGGAAGATATTACTTTGAAAATTTGGGAGAAGTTCATGATGAACGTTGGCGTAAACCAGGTGGTCATGGTCAACCAATCGAATTTTGGTGGTGTTCAAACAGGCGGGGAATATCATGAACAGGCGAGATCCGCTATGGATGAAGTAGTAAAGATTGCTCAAGCAGAGGGGATCAGTCTGGAGCACGAACATGTACAAAAGGCTTTCGACATTATAGACACCGTAGATTCGGATGGCATGCCCTCAATGAGACAGGATGGCCTGGCCAAGCGTCTGTCAGAAGTGGAGCTGTTTTCAGGAACTATTCTGAAAAAGGCCGAAGAGTCTGATCTGGATTGTCCAGTCAATCGTTATTTATATGAAGAAGTTCAGAAAATCGAAGCGGAGTACTAATGAGGAGGAAACAGTGTGAAGGTCAGTGCGATTCAAATGGATGTAGCATTTAATGATCCTGATAAATACAGGGACAGAATCAGTAAGTTGATTGAAGAAGCTGTGGAGTCTAGTAAGCCGGGTACCATCGTCCTTCCCGAAATGTGGAATGTATCATTCTTTCCTGACAATATGAGTGCTACTGCAGACGAGGAAGGGCATGACACCCAAAGTTTTCTGAGTAAATTGGCACGCAAGTATCAAATCAACATCGTCGGTGGCTCAGTTGCTGTCAAGAAAGATGGCGGCTACTACAACACAAGTTACAGCTTTGACAGGGAAGGGACTTTGGTGCATGCGTACGATAAAGTCCATCTCTTTTCACCTGCAGATGAGCATACTGTATTTGAATCAGGAAACAAGCTAGGTATCTTTGAATTGGATGGTGTAACAATAGGCGTTGCGACTTGTTATGATTTAAGGTTTGTAGAGTGGATAAGAATGATGGCTTTAAAAGAGGTAGAAATCTTATTTGTTCCTGCGGCCTGGCCCCACCCGAGATCAGAAGTTTGGCAGGCACTGCTTAAAGCTAGGGCAATCGAAAACCAGTTTTTTGTTGTGGGTGTAAATAGTGTCGGAAAAACAGATCAACTGTCGTTCTGCGGACACTCAACTATATATGATCCACTAGGACAAGTGCTGGCTGGCTCAGGAGAAGATGAATTAATACTGACAGCTGATCTTGATTTGTCACAACTGCGTACGGTACGGGATGATATTGGGGTCTTCAGAGACAGACGCCCTGATTTATATAAATAAGGTGGAAGCTGACTAGGCGCCAGCTGAAAGCATTGTAAGTAATGAGCAGTTATCGTTAAGGCGGATTCTCGGTGCTTTCACTTTATAATGCTTTTGGAACCAACTGAGTGTGTGAAAGCTTGTCTAGTGCATTGTAAGACGGGGATTAGAACCAACCCAATGAAGAAAACTTACCGAGTCACCCGCCCCATTCATCTAAACCAAAAATCAGAGCTTCAAAAAGGAAATAACCGTTGAGCCACGGACAGATCATCCACGACTCAACGGTTATTTCATATAAGCTGAGATTCTCTCCAGTCGTAAGTCATAATTCTTTAGAGAACACTTACTGTTGGGTTCCAAACAACTGTGTGGCGTAAAGATATTCACCATCATAGTGTACCCCGACTCCAATTTCTTCAAAATCAGGACGGATCATATTCTCATAATGTCCTTCACTTTCGACCCAGCCGTTAAAAATCAGTTCAGCCATTTCTTCATCACTCAGATAATGAGTGGCCATACCTAAGTTTTCACCGGCGACTCTGTAAGGGTAGTGAATGCCTTCCTCATCGAACACGGCAAACGCATCAGACCCGTCTGGTCGTGTATGAGAAAACAGTTCCTCTGTTTCGATTGCTCGAATGGTAGCTGCTGATCGAAGCATATCATTGCTGGTCAGAGTTCCGACTCCCTGCTCATCACGAAGTTCATTGACTAGACGGATGATAGTATTCTCGATAAGGTCCACATCGATATCATCAGCTTGATCACTGGAAACGGAAGGAGCTTCCAGTTCTTCGTCGTTAGAACTGGAATAGGGGAGAGTAAAGGAATTATTTATAAAAGGGGTCTGGTCAAATGACAGATCAAGGCGGTCAAAGTCTCCTGATGACGGAAGATAGCTGACGATGGTGTTCATCCAGTTTCCGACGGTCGTTCCATTAAGAATACCGGATGTGCCCAGCCAGAAGCCTACGATCAAGGTTATAGTCAGTACAAGCAGTTTTCTGATAAATGTCATAGTTTTCAACCTTTCTAGTCTAAAAGTATTGTATCAGAAAGCCAATTAACTAAAAAGAAAAAGTGTTTGATTTATTTATGAAAAAGCGGATGTTATTTGCTTCATTTTACTCAAGGTGTTTTGTATAATAGAGAAGTTACTTACAGAAGGTTAGTTATATGAAAATAGGAGCGTAGCGACCATGAAAAATATGAGTTCTGAACAAATGGGTACCATGCCCATAAATAAATTAGTCCTGACCTTGTCTCTCCCAATGATGCTGTCAATGTTTGTGCAATCCCTTTATAGTGCGATAGACAGCATGTTTGTTGCACAGATCAGTGAAGAAGCACTGGCTGCTCTTTCGCTTGCTTTTCCTGTGCAGATGCTTATGATTGCAATACAGATTGGCTCAGCCGTAGGGATGAATGCTGAACTGTCCAGACGTCTGGGAGAAGGGAAAAGAGGATTAGCAAGCGCAGCGGCCAACAATGGAGTATTTCTGTCTTTCTTCCATTACTTTATATTCCTCATTTTTGGTCTGTTCCTAGTCCGTCCATTTTTTGAAATGCAGACGGATAACGCGCAAATTATCGAGTATGGGATAGAGTATACATTTATTATTACTACTCTGTCGATCGGGAAGACGATGCAGATTATGTATGAACGAATCCTTCAGTCAACTGGACGGACATTTTATACTATGATTACCCAAGGGTCGGGGGCTATCTTGAACATTATTCTGGACCCTATACTAATTTTTGGACTTCTGGGTATGCCGGCTATGGGTGTGAGAGGTGCAGCCATTGCTACGGTTATCTCTCAGATGATTTCTGCGCTGATGGCGTTTGTCATAAATGCCAAAGTAAACTCAGATGTGGATATGGAATATAGAGGGTTTCGTCCTGATTTCAGCGTGATCAAGCGCATCTATTCAATTGGTGTCCCATCAATGGTAATGACCTCGATTACGTCAGTTGTTACTTTGATTTTCAACAATATTCTTCTGCAGTTCACATCTACAGCAGCCGCAGTTTATGGGGTCTATATCCGAGTCCAAGGCTTTGCTTTCATGCCGGTCTTCGGTTTGAATAACGGGATGATCCCTATCGTTTCATACAATTTTGGTGCTAAGAATAAAGAACGTCTGACTCAGGCTATTAGGGTATCCATAATGTATGGGATAGGAATCATGCTGCTTGGCACCTTAATTATTCAAGTCTTTCCTGACCAGCTGCTGGCATTATTTAATGCCTCTGGAGAAATGCTTGAGATCGGACGAGCAGCGCTGCGCATCATCAGCTTAAGTTTTGTGTTTGCGGGTGTCAGCATCATGCTTGCCTCAGTATTTCAGGCATTAGGCAATCCGATGTACAGTCTATGGATACAGGTCATCCGTCAGTTCATTGTCCTTGTACCCGTTGCCTATGCTCTGTCCTTAACAGGAGACGTTAATGCTGTATGGTGGTCAAAACTTATTTCAGAAAGCGTAACGATTGTACTGGCTTTAGTCACCATGCGCTATATTTACAATAAGAAAATTGAGCCATTGGACGAGCTGGACCTCGAATCTGGAAGACGGCCTCTGAAGAAACAGGTCGCAACAGGCAATCGATAACATAATTAGTCAACTCGTTACTAGTGAAATGGAGCTGCCGCAGGAAGGTTTCCTTTCTGATGGATTCTCCGGTTCAGTATATACGGGTTTTTCTATTGCCTGAAAAGCGGAATACAAGAAAAGAAGGATTTGCTGAAATCAGATAGTCTCAGATCCAGTCAGACAATAAGGAAAAACTTTCAAGAATTTGATTAAATTTTTCTCTTTAGTTTATAAAAATCATCAGTCAAACCGCTCTACACCAGTATCTTCATTCCTCCGATAGCTATTGATCGATTTTTCACTCTAATTTTTGTTAAACTGATAGAGAGTTCTCATTGAAATTTCATAAAACAATCAGCATAAAAGGAGAAGATAAAATGATTCCAAAGATTATACACTACGCTTGGTTCGGAGGAAATGAACTGGGTCTACTGGAAGAGAAGTGTCTGGCGAGCTGGAAACGTTATTGTCCTGACTGGGAAATCAAGAGGTGGGACGAATCAAATTTCAATCCTGAGGATCACGGTATTTACACACAGCAGGCTTATGAAAGAGAAGAATGGGCATTCGTTTCTGATGTAGCCCGTTTACATGCCTTGAAAGAATACGGTGGGGTATACTGTGACACGGATATGGAACTGATCAAGCCAATCGATAAATTCCGTAAATTTCCTGCTTTCTTTAGTTTTGAAATTGAAACTGAGATCTCAACCGGAATCATTGGAGCAGAACCGCATCATCCATTTATAGAAGAACTCTACGATGATTATGACGGAAGAGAATTCATTCTTCCAGATGGATCGCGAGATGATAAGACGAACGTCATCCGGATTACAGAAATCATGACGGAACGCGGACTGAAGCCTGACAATACCTATCAGGAAGTTGAAGGATGCACCATCTTTCCTAGAGAATATTTCTCTCCTAAAGATTACTGGACCAGAGAAATCGATTCTACTGAAAATACGCATGGGATTCATCAGTTTACTGGAAGCTGGTTATAATAAGAAAGCGAGCCGGGACCTTGGAGTTCCGGTTCTTTTTTCGTGCGCCCGGCATGGGCGACAACTTGGTGGTGAAAGTCCACTACAGACTTGGCAGTAGGAACTGTTAGCGAAAGTCAAGGGTGTCCGCCGTGAGGCGGAATCTGAAGGAAGACGGACGCAAATGCTTGCACTGACGAACAGAAACTTCATACAAAGGCTGAATCAGGACGGATGAGCTTGCCAAACAAAGTGAAGTCCGATACTGCCCGAATCCTGTACAGTAAATGGAGCAGTGACATGAGCAGAAGGTTGTCGTTCTTACCCGGGGAGGTCTCGTCAGCGCTTAGTAGTAACAACGAATGGCGAGAAGTCAGCCAATTTTTTGTGACGAGTAATCGCAGGAACAGAGGTCAT
>NZ_FNFK01000073.1 GCF_900101165.1 Alkalibacterium thalassium
TAGTACGCAATAATAAAGAAGTGAATTTGACAAAAAAATAAAGCCCTTATAGGCTTTCTGTCACTTTTTCCTGGTTTCAACTGTCAAACTCCCGGCTTATTGCTTTACATCAAATAGGAATTTTGGTAATATTTCGGTAGATAGTTGAATAACTGTATAAAAGGAGAGAGATACATGAAAAATCTTGCTAAGTTCACCGCATTGTCTCTAACCGCAGGTTTGCTGCTTGGTGCTTGTGCTGATGGAGAGGATATGGAAAAAGACTTTCCAGGTGTCGAAGATCCGGCCACTGAAGATGAAGTGGAAGACGATGGCATGGATGATGGGGTAGATGGCGACTTGGACGAAGATACAGACGAATAAGTAATAAGAGGAATAATAATATTATTAGAGGAGAGATAGATATGAAGAAATTAGCTAAATTAACTGCACTAACTATGACAGCAGGCATGCTATTAGCCGCTTGTGGAGATGCCAATGATGTAGACGACGATCTGCCAGGAACTGAAGAGCCTGCTGATGATGATCTGGATGGTGGCCTTGAAGACGACGGCATGGAAGATGATGGTCTAGGCGACGACCTGGAAGACGACACAGACGAGTAATCGCAGACTCTGACTAATCATCAGAAACTATATTAAATATAATAGGGAGAGATTCATAATGAAAAAATTAGCTAAATTAACTGCACTAACTATGACAGCAGGCATGCTATTAGCCGCTTGTGGAGATGCCAATGATGTAGACGACGATCTGCCAGGAACTGAAGAGCCTGCTGATGATGATCTGGATGGTGGCCTTGAAGACGACGGCATGGACGACGGTCTAGAAGATGATCTGGATGACGACGCGTAATTCAGAACAGAAAATTAGCTAGAAAACTCAATTAGGGAGCGATTAAATGAAGAAATTGGCAAGACTTACAGCACTGACCATGACAGCCGGGATGTTATTGGCAGCCTGCGGAGATGCAGATGATACTGATAGCGAATTGCCGGCAACTGAAGAGCCAGCCGACGATGAACTGAACGGTGACTTGGATGATGGCATGGACAATGACCTCGACGGGGACCAGGATGATGATATTGACTCCGGTCTGGACGAGGAAGGTCTTGACTTCGACGAAGATGATCCAGATGATGAACTCGGTGACGACGGACTAGAAAGCGAAACCGACGATCTGGATGAAGACCTAGACGACGAAGACGAATAATTTCTAATCGAATATGATAAAAAGACGACCTGTTCAAAAGGGTCGTCTTTTTTGCGCGAGAGCTAGCTTTGAGTATTAATCCAGTAGCGCATTCTGCTTAGCTGTCACAGTGTCGTCTTTTATATAAACACGAGGGATTCTTTTCCCGACGCCGCAGAGTATTTCATAATGAAAGCTGTCGGTCAAATCAGCCATTGTATAAATAGAAGGCTGACCTTTACCAGGGTCTCCTATAAAGACAAGATCATGATCTTTTGAGAAATCATCGATCTGACTGACATCTACCATAAGCTGGTCCATACAGATGCGACCGACGATAGGGGCTTTATCCTCTCCACAGGTTAGATGCCATCTATTGGAAAGCTCTCTCGGAATCCCATCCGCGTAGCCAAGAAGGATCGTTGCGATCGTTTCCTCTTTAGTAGTCTTATAAGTTCTGCCATACCCGATGCTTTCCCCTTTGGTCATCTGCTTTAAGAAGGCAGCATGAGTTGATAAGGTCATGACGGGCTTCAAGTCCAGTTTGTGTTCCAATGTTTTGTCCGGATGATAACCAAATAAAGAAATGCCGGTACGGATCATATCCAAGTCAAATTCGGGATATAAAAGAGCAGCTGCTGTATTGCTGCAGTGGCGCATCTCAAAAGTGAATCCTTCTGTTTCCAGATAATCTGCAATAGATTGAAAGAACGCAAACTGCTTTTTCGTGTACGATGGGTCATCAGTATTTTCTGCTTCTGCAAAGTGAGTGAAAATGCCTTCAAACGAAATGTGTTCAGCTGCCATTGTCTGACATAGTGTAAGTGCTTCTTCTTCCGACCGAGCACCGATTCTACCCATTCCGGAGTCAACTTTCAAATGAATACGTACAGTTTGCTTGGTTTGACTGGCATGATGATTAACGGCCTCAGCTATCTCCTGTGAAAAGACAGTAATTGAAATGTTGTTTTTAATAGCCGTCGGTATCCTATCTGGTTCAATCGGACTCAGCAGAAGAATCGGTTTTGTAATTCCAGCGTCTCTCAGTTCCATTGCTTCATCCAGTACAGCAACAGCCAGATAATCTATGTCTTCCTTTTCAAGATGACGTCCGATTTCGACTGCACCGTGTCCATAAGCATCTGCTTTGATGACCCCCATGATTTTAGTTTTTTCAGATATATGATTTCTCATTTGATGATAGTTGTAAGATACCTTATCTAAATCGATTTCTGCTTTAGTGTACCTGTAACTTCCATAATTCATCTGTTTCATCTCCTTTGTACCTATTATTCTAACATGAAGAGCCTGAATGAGAACTGAAAAATGCTAAATCTTAGTGATTATCAGCTTATATTGGTATGATATGGATATAATGAAAAGTGACATGCAATGAAAGAGATGGAAGGAGAAACGATGTATGTTAAATAAAACTAAACTAGCTTTACTGACTGGAACAGCCTTGTTGATGGTAGCCTGTGGAGAGGATGAGGTTACTCAACTGGAAGAAAGCGGCACTGAAGATGTGACAGAAGATGAAGGAGAAGTTGAGGAAGATTCTCTTCTGGAAGATGCAGGGACAGACGAAGAATTCACTTCACTTGATGTTGATATGGTTGACAGTGACGGTACCTATTTAGGGTCTGCAGTGTTTGATGAAGATGAGAATGGTGTCACACTCAATCTGAATCTCGAAGGACTGCCAGCCGGGGAGTACGGCATGCACATCCATGAAGTCGGACAAGCCACTCCGCCAACATTTGAAGATGCCGGGGATCATTTCAATCCAACTGATGCAGAGCACGGGTTTGATGCTGAGGACGGGCATCATTTAGGCGACCTGTCGAACCTTGTTGTGCCTGAAAATGGAATCGTCAGTGAAACGATTGAGATACCAGATGTATCTCTGTTGCCTGATGCAGAATATACTTTGGCTACAGAAGAGGGAACGTCTCTAATCATCCATACTGAAGCAGACGACTATGAATCACAACCTACTGGAGATGCAGGAAATCGTATGGTCGGTGGTGTGATTTTTGCACCTCAGGAATAAGCGAATAAAGTTAACTGTACCGGATCAGCCAGCGCTGGTTCGGTTTTTCATCTGAATAGTCTTTTTTCTTAATAGTACTGTTTAGCTAGGAAATTGCACTAGTATAGCGGAAAGAATTACGATTTAATAGCTACGGAACTCAGGACGAAAATCCACCTGAGTTAGGGTGCAATCCCGATAGCTAAGGAACTCGGGACGAAAATCCACCTGAGTTAGGGTGCAATCCCGATAGCTACGGAACTCAAGAAGAAAATCCACCTGAGTTAGGGTGCAATCCCGATAGCTAAGGAACTCGGGAGGAAAATCCGACTGAGTTAAGGTGCAATCCCGATAGCTACGGAACTCAAGAAGAAAATCCACTTGAGTTAAGGTACAATCCCCAAAGTAACAAGACTCTGACTGAGAGTCTTGTGAGACGAAGGAGATTCTCAAAATTGAACGGATGATAATCTGGAAATGACACCTTGTCATGTGTCTGGATTTTAGGTATGATAAACTCATTCATAAGAAAAGGATGAGAGCCAGATGAAAATAACTACAGATTTACTGAAACAGTTTAAACATGACTTTGACAAAAATCCGGTCAATCATGCTGTCAAGAATGCGATGTCAAAGGTAGGCCTTAACAAGTCGTCTATAGACAATAACTTGACCAGACGCCACTCCTTCGTATTCTCTCATGAAACTAAAAAAGGAGACATCACGAATCAGCAGTCCTCTGGGCGATGTTGGATGTTTGCTGCATTAAACACTGCAAGGGTAGACACAATGAAAAAGCTGAATGTCAAGACCTTCGAATTTTCTCAAAATTACACATTGTTCTGGGATAAACTGGAAAAATCAAATTACTTTCTGGAAAGTATCATTGAAACAGCCGGCGAGCCTTTAAACTCTCGTCTCGTTCAGCACTTGCTGCTCGATCCAATTCAAGATGGTGGGCAATGGGATATGTTTTCAGGTCTGCTTGAGAAATATGGTGCTGTTCCTAAATCAGTGATGCCGGAAACGTACCATTCATCAAATACAAGAGAACTGAATCAGCTCCTGACTGCTAAACTCAGAGAATTCGCTGCTAAACTGAGAGACAGTCATAAAGGTGGAAAATCATCAGATGAGCTGACTGAACAGAAAGAAGTTTGTCTGTCATTTGTTTACGGCCTGCTGACTAAGACACTGGGAGAGGTCCCTCAGACTTTCTCATACGAATATAGAGATGAAGATAATCAGTTCCACAGGATGACTGACATTACGCCTCAAGAATTCTTCAAGCACTATGTTTCCTGGGATTTGGATGAACGCATTTCTCTTATCAATGCACCAACGGAAGATAAGCCTTATGGGAAAGCATATACCGTCAAATATTTAGGGACGGTCAAAGAAGGAAAAGCGATTACTTACGTTAATGCACCTATTGAAGTGCTGAAAGAAGCAGCCATTGCTTCCATTAAAGATGGTGAGCCGGTCTGGTTTGGCTGTGATGTCGGAAAAATGCTTGAGCGGGAAGCTGGGATCATGGACGATAAAGCATATGATTACAAAGCGACATTAGGTGAAACGGTCGAGCTGACGAAAGCTCAGCGCCTTGATTATGGTGAGAGCCTGCTGACGCATGCGATGGTTTTTGTCGGGGTTGATCTGGACGATCAAGGTAATCCAATCAAATGGAAAGTTGAAAACAGCTGGGGAGATAAGAACGGCGACAAAGGAATATACTCTATGATCGATAAGTGGTTCGATGAGTACAATTATCAAGTTGCTGTCAAACGCCAGTACATTGATGAAGAGTGGCTGAAAGCTCTGGATCAGCCAGTCGTTGAGCTTGAGCCATGGGATCCGATGGGGTCTCTTGCCTTAGTAAAATAATCGAAAATTAAAATACGTATACACGCAAATTGCTCTGCGCGTATACGTATTTTTCATGTTCAGGAAACGGTATCTGCCTAATTACTCCAGTTTTATGAAAAGAGCTCGATAGCCAGAACTATGGAAGAGCTTATAGCTCCACCAATAATAAAGTAAATGATCATCTGTAGAGGAATGAACCAGGGGAGATCATCTAAATGTTTGTCATCATCCGAGGCCACTCTGGAGGACATAAAGTACCCGATCCCTACGCCTATCCCGAGTATGGGAAACAGCTGCTGAATCTGATCCGGACGCAGCAGGCCAAACAGGAGACCAACGAGAAATCCGAAAAGTTGGAGCCATCGTCTTTTAGTTTTCTTTGACATGATGATCCCTCCTTGTATTATATGTTTATAGTTAATCAGTGGTTATCCTAACTATAACATGTCAGAGTTGAAGAGTATTGAAAAAAGACATGCTTCCAGAACTTGGAAGACATGCCTTTAATTATGATTACTGTAATATAGAAGGTGCGCCAGGGCCAAGTGGCAGTCCAAGAACATACCAGACAACCAGTAGAAGTGACCAAGAGATTAAGAACGCAATGGTGTAGGATAGCATCGTAGAAATGATGGTACCCAATCCACTCTTCTTGTCGTAACGTTGAGCGAAGACAAGAATCATTGCAAAGTAACTCATTAGTGGTGAAATAACGTTTGATGAAGAGTCGGCGATACGGTAAGCCATCAAGGTCATTTCAGGAGCGATATTCACTTCAAACAACATAGGAACAAATACTGGACCCATGATTGCCCATTTTGCAGAGGCAGAACCCATGAATAAGTTGATAAAAGCAGTGAGTAGGATAAATGCTAAAATCAATGGAAGTCCGACAAATCCGATAGTTTCAAGGAAGTCAGCACCTCTTACAGCCAGGATGAATCCCAGGTTAGTATATGAGAAATAGTTGATGAACTGAGCTGCGAAGAAGGCCAGTACTAAGTAGCCACCCATTGAGCTCATTGATTCTGACATCCCTTCGACAAAGTCATGAGAAGTCTGGATTTTACCTGTTGTTTTACCATACACATATCCAGGGATGGCAAAGAGCAGGAAGATCATGAACAGAAGTCCTTGAGAAAGGAAGTTGTTCAGTGTCATTTCGCCAGTTGCTTCATCAAGCATTCTAAGTGGCGCGTTTTCAGGAATCATCAATAAAGCCATAATTCCCAGGAAGACAAGCAAAGCAATCAGAGCATTGCGCATTCCTTTGTTTTCCTTATCAGTAATTGGTTCGTCATTAGGCTTGTAGTCGCCATCGTATTCACCAAGCCGTGGTTCGACAAATCGTCGGGTGACAAAGGCACCAACTATCGTCAGTAAAAAGGTAGAGACGATCAGGAAGTACCAGTTTGCTGTAACAGCAACTTCGTACTCAATACCAGCAGAAGTCAGTGCTTCATTAGTGATACCAACGAGTAATGCATCAGTAGGTCCAAAGATCAGGTTGGCAGAGAAACCTCCAGATACCCCTGCGAAAGCTGCAGCTAGACCGGCAATCGGGTGTCTGCCCGCTCCAGCAAAGGCAATTGCTCCAAGTGGGATAACAACTACATAACCTGCATCGGAAGCGATATTAGAAATGATACCTGCAAAGACAACCGTTGCTGTCAGTAAGTTGGCAGGGACATTACTTAAAAGTTTTTTCAGCGAGACAGAAATAAGTCCTGTCCACTCAGCAACTCCTACCCCCAGCATAGCAACAAGAACCGTACCTAAAGGCGCGAATCCTGTAAAGTTACTTACTGCACTATTGAAAATATGTGCAATACCCTCTCCATTCATTAATGAAACGGCTTCAATCGTTACTTCTTCACCAGCCCTTGCATCGAAATAGTCGACAGTAACGCCAAGTCTAAAGACGAGTTCAGAAATCAGGACGATGAAAAGAGCTAAAGCAATGAAAATAATAACTGGGTGTGGAAGTTTATTTCCGACACGCTCGATCATGCCCAAAAATCCTTTATTAGTGTTCTGTTCAGAATCACTCATAAGTTTGTTTCCTCCTTAAGTAATTTTGAAGCGTAAGCTAATCTTACTAATGACCATCAAGTTGGAGATAATCATTAGTAAGATTAAAATTTGGCTCCATTCGATATTGTACTATGAATTCTATTTTAGTACAAATACCATTTTAATTTCGTATGTGTCAAGACTTTGGCGGAAACTTTTTTTTCTAGAGATGGTAACTCTTCAATTTTAATATTAAAATGGCTCATTCTGTGTGTTTCATTACCCAAACATTTTCTTCAGTTGTCCCATTGGACTTGATGTGGAACTATAATTAGCTATTTCTCCCATTTTAACGCCTATAGAAGGACGATTAATCTTTTTCAAAACAGCTCTAACAGCGCCTTTAAATTCAGGGACAATGGTTTGTTCAAATGCAGGTAGTTCGGCTCTTAAAGCTTCTAAAAGCGTTCCGTTTTTACGAGCTGAAATAATTGAAGCTAAGTTTCCAGCTCCTTTGGCTGAAAATCCACGCCCTTGACGTTT
>NZ_FNFK01000026.1:0-15180 GCF_900101165.1 Alkalibacterium thalassium
AAAGGATAGCCTGGTTTCCAGATTTTGAGGTGAAGACTAGAGTAAACAAGAACTGAAAGAGTACCACAGGACTAACACCGCGAGTTTTTTTTACATTCGCTCGGTTCAAGAGTGTTCCAATTTTGAATTCTTTAAAAAAGTGGGAAACGGTCGATTCAACCTCGTGATTTTCTGATTTTTCTGGTAAAATATTAGTCATAAGACATCTCTCCTTTGAATGTTGTTGTGGTGACTACATTTTACCAAAGAGAGGTGTCTTTTTGTGTGTTTTTTGATAATTATTTATAAGAAGTTTCAATAACCGCAAGGGTTAAACCTGGATATTCAACTGCAAAACTTGAGTGATTTACTAATGAAATAAAACGCTACCACATATAATAATGAAATAATCCATCATTATATGTCTTTACACCCAATTTACACGATGTTCACACTTTCGTAACAAATTATGAGCGGCTCATTTTTTAAGAGCACGCAAAAAAACAGAGAAAGTCTCTGTTTTAAGCGTCTTTAAACTGTTTAAGAAACTGAACCATATGATGTGTTCCTTCCTCAAAGTCTTTCAACCTGACGGACTCATTAGGTGCATGGGCCTTACCTTCTGCATGCCCGCATCCGCTGCTTGCTACAGGGATACCTAAATGCTGCCCAAAACTGTACATCGGCCCTGTTCCTGCATTTGTTGGAGACAGGACGACGTTGTCCGGTCCACCGTAAATCTCTTCTGCAGATTTTCTGACTGTCTGTACGAACGGATCATCTATATCTGAACGGAACGCTTTCTGCCCTTTTAAAAGTACAAGTTCGACATCAGAAAACCCATTCCTATCGAGATGCTGTCTGATCAGCTGTTCGATTTTCTTAGGATCCTGTCCAGGAACAAGCCGACAGTCCAGTTTAGCTGAAGCTTTTCGAGGAAGGACTGTCTTTGTGCCTTCTTCAGTATATCCAGATAAGAGACCGCAAATCGTCATCGTCGGATAAAATGCCAGAGCTTCTTCCGCTGTCCAGTCGAGCTTGTCGGTAATAAATGGATGTTTGAGCCCATATATGTCTGAGATTTTTTCCTGGCTGACTGTACGCTCATGAACTGCTTTCAACGCAGATGAAGAAGGAGGCTTTATATCATCATAGAAGCCGTCAACCAGTACTTTATTATCCTTGTCTCTCAATGAAGCCAGAGCATGCGTCAGTCGCCAGGTAGCATTGTCAACCACTGCTCCAAGGGATGAGTGGATATCCACGTCGGCACTTTCAACAAACAGATCGAAGTAAGCCATGCCTTTGACGCCCGTTTCAATGACGAACTGTTCATTTTCATTCTTTCCTCCAAATTCCCAGATACAGCCGTCACTTTCAAATAAATCGGCATACTTTTCGATGTAGGCGTTCAGGTTTGGACTGCCGTTTTCCTCTTCTCCTTCAATGAGGAATTTGACGTTACATGGCAGGCCCTCCTCGGAGTTAAGCAAGTGCTCTATCGCATATAAACGAATAACTAGGTTCGCTTTGTTGTCAGTTACTCCTCTACAATACAGTTTTCCGTCTACTACAGTTGGTTCAAATGGTGGTGTTTCCCACTCATCTACTGGGTCCTCAGGTTGAACATCATAGTGATTGTAGAAAAGAACCGTTTTTTCAGCGTTCCCTTCTGGTCCGGCCTTGAAGTAAGCGTAAACGACCGGATTTCCTCCCAGATCATCCAGTATTTGTGTTTCTCCCCCTATTCTTTCGATCATGTCTTTAACGTAAGCTACAGTGGGTAAAATCGATCGATTTTGAGTAGAGACCGAATCTAGCCTCAAATAATCATAGAACTCATCCTGATGAGCATTGATAATCTCTGTGACACTTTCCAAACTCTCCTGCATTTTCAGTCCTCCATCTAAAGAAAAAGACACAGGTAATCCAGTTCCTTACAAACTGCTTACCAGTGTCTTCTTACCTCAGGCATATTGTTGTTTCGCTTGTCTCAGCAGTTTTTCCCGTTTTTTCTTATAGAGTGCAATTTCATCTTTGTGACAGTAAATAAAGTGCTCCGGTGCAATCTCATGCAGCCCGACATTACTGTGGTCATCATAATGATGGTACTTCGGATCGTATTCAGTCCTGACACGTCTACGCTCCGCCTCAGGATCCGGTGTCGGAATGGCAGAAAGCAGAGACTCTGTATAAGGATGGAGCGGAGCAATATACAATTCATCTGCCTCACATACTTCAAGAACCCGTCCACTATTCATGACCCCAATTCTGTCACTGATATATTTAACCATCGACAAATCATGAGCAATAAACAAGTAAGTCAAGTTGTTCTTGTCTTTCAATTCTTTAAGCAAATTAACAACCTGAGCCTGGATCGAAACATCCAGAGCAGAAATTGCCTCATCACAGATAATAAAGTCTGGTTCAACAGCCAAGGCTCTAGCAATGCCTACACGCTGGCACTGCCCACCTGAAAACTCACTAGGATAACGGTTGGCAAACTGACGATTCAGTCCCACCGATTCAAGCAGTTCATAGACGCGTTTTGTTCTTTCTTTGCTGTTCTCGGTCATCCCATGGACCTTAAGTGCCCCTCCGATGATTTCCTTGACGGTCAGTCTCGGGTTAAGGGACGCATAGGGATCTTGAAAAATCATCTGCATGGATTTACGGAAGGAAAGCAGATCCTTACGGCGCTTGATATCATTAATATCCTGTCCTTTATAGGAAATTTGTCCTCCGGTAATGTCCCCCAGTTTGATCAGTGCTCTCCCGGTCGTTGATTTTCCACTTCCGGACTCTCCAACCAGACCAAACGTTTCCCCTTCATAGATGGAGAAGCTGACATCTTTAACCGCACGGACTTCGTTCTTTTTGCCAGCATTGAAATACTGCTTCAATTCAGAAATTTCTACAATAGCTTTCTTTTCAGCTTCTGCTACCAAGGGCTTCCCCTCCCATCTCATTGATTTCTTCCTTTCCCATGTATAGGGACTCAAATTTTGCTTTGCGTCTTCTGACTTCTTCCGGCGGCTCAACCGCTGGTGCACTTGGATGAAGCAGCCAGGTTTTAGCATAGTGCGTATCTGACACTTTAAACATGTCAGGTTCTTCATGGAAATCGATTTCTAGCGCAAACTCATTTCTAGGGGCAAACGCATCTCCTACTGGCGGATGAAGCAGGTTCGGAGGCGAACCAGGAATCGTGTACAGATCCGTCTGTCCGACATCCAATGTCGGCATTGAAGCCAGCAGCCCCCAAGTATAAGGGTGCATTGGATTGTAGAATATTTCATCTGCTGTTCCGTGTTCGACGATCTGACCTGCGTACATAACTGCTACACGATCTGCCATTTGGGCAACCACACCTAAATCATGTGTGATGAAAATAATTGAGGTATCCAGTTCTTTTTTCAATTTGTTCATCAAGCCGAGAATCTGTGCCTGAATGGTTACATCAAGGGCAGTAGTCGGTTCATCTGCTATCAGAACCTTAGGCTCACACGCCAGTGCAATTGCAATCATGACACGCTGTCTCATCCCACCTGAAAACTGATGGGGATAGCTTTTATAATTTTCAGTAGGATTTTTTATCCCTACAAGATCCATCAGATCAAGCGCCTGTTTTTTCGCTTCTTCCTTACTGACGCCTTTGTGCGTGACAATGGGTTCAGCAATTTGTTTCCCCACTTGCATAGTCGGATTTAAAGACGTCATCGGATCCTGGAAAATCATCGCAATATCATTTCCACGTACTTTCTGCATCTCTTTCTCTGACAGTTTCAGCAAGTCCGTTCCTTCAAATAGTATTTCTCCACTTTCAATCATAGTATTTTTTTTAGGCAGCAGGCGATTGATCGCTTTTGTGGAAACTGACTTTCCACTACCTGACTCACCTACGATGGCCAGTGTTTCACCTTTTTTCAAGGTGAAGTCAACGCCTCTGACAGCTTTAACTACTCCTTCAAATGTCTGGAAAGAAATCGCCAAGTCTTTAACTTCCAAAATCGTTTTATCTTCCATTTCTTTCACCTCATTTTCTTTTTCCTGTTGTCCTATATAAACACGGGAAGAGACACACACCAAAAACTGATTAATGAGTGTCTCTATCCACTTGTTTGTCAGATCAGCACATTAGTCTTGAGGATCCAGTGTCCATTCGTGCAGGTCGTGCAGTGAACCTGCCCAGAATTCTTTGATTCCGCCATTCAGGTAGTCTACTCGAACCCCGAATTGAGATTCAGAGTAAAGTGGGACGATTGGCATTTCATCTTGAAGATGCTGCTGAAGTTCAGCGTAAACTGGGTATCTCTCTTCAAAGTTTGTTCCTACCATTCCTTGTTCGATCAGGTCATCGATGACTGGATCTTCAACGCCCATATTATTTGAAGCGCCGCCAGTTTGAAGATAGCTGGCAATGTTAGGGTCAACTGTGTGTCCCCAGCCCATCAGACCGATGTCATAATCCAGATCATTTGCCATAGACATCCAAGTCGGGAAGTCATAGTTGGACTGATTGACCTCTACACCAATTTCAGTCAGCCACTGTTCGATCAGATCACCATTCTGTTCGCGAACCACATTTCCTGTTGGTACAACAAATTCAAGCGGTGTGTCGAAATCGAAGCCAGCTTCTTCCAGCATTTCTCTAGCCAGTTCGGGATCATACTCAAGCGGCTCTAGATCCTCATCTTTATATGGACTTGCAGAGGAGTAAGGGGATGCCAGAACTTCTCCACGTCCTTCCAGCAGATTATCTACTGTCAGCTGACGATTAAGTGCGTGTGCAAATGCTCGGCGAACTTGAGGATTATCAAAGCGTTCGTTATTGATAAGCATGTATTGCCCATTGAAACTTGGGAACTCATCTACTACCAGCCCATCAATATCTTCCAGTAATGAAATATCCTGAACTGGAACCATACCGATTCCTCCACCGGCTGCCATATGCAGATTGCCTGCCTGGAATTCTGTGATCATTGCTGTTCCGTTCATAATACGAGCGTAGACTGTTTCAATTTCAGGAGCACCTCTGTAATAATCAGGGTTTGCTTCCAGGTGAACATAGTTATCTGTATCATATTCAACGAACTTATAAGCGCCACTGAAGACGCTAGGCATCGTAGCCGCTTCTGAGTTTGGAATATCAGCCACTTCAATATCTCCAAAAACGTGTTCCGGAGCGACCAGGACATTGAATCCAAGGAATTCTTGCAGATAAGCCAGATCGACAGGACTTTTAGTTGTAATGGTCAGTGTCTTTTCGTCGACTACTTCCACACCTGGCAGTTCATCATATTCCTCCAAGCGGACACCTGAAGAATCAGTCCCTTCAATCATTGCCACGCTTGTTCCTAGTGTCGTTTCAACCTCTGGATCCGCAATGGTGTTCAGTGTAAATGCCACGTCATTAGCAGTAACAGGTTCCCCATCAGACCAGTTTGCATTTTCATCAATTGTTACTGTAAAGACCTGATTATCTTCTGTTTCAAAGGACCCTAAGGCAGGTTCGAAACTGTCCGCAGTCGGCATTGTCAGCAGGCTGTCATAGAAAAAGCGCTGAATCCACGTTCCTGCTACACCAGGACGGTAAAACGGGTTGAAGCTGTCCGGTGCGTTTGTCAGTCCGATCATTAAAGTAGAGGTATCTCCTTCATCAACTTCAGGCACGTCACCTTCAGCAGCTGCTTCTTCAGTATCATCTCCACCTGTTGCCCCATCGTCTTCAAGATCAGGCACATCGCCATTTCCGCATGCTGCCAGTACTAGAGAGGATGCAAACATAACTGTTCCATATTTAACCATTTTTTTCATTTTAGACATATTAGTCTCCCCTTTGTAAGTAATCCCCCGAAGGTGACCCTTGTATAGAACTTATGTGTAAATCTTTGATCCTATTATAGTGTTTACTTTGCTGTTAATCGGCATAAGAGCACCCCCATCAGCTCTTATGCTTTGTTTTCTCCTTCGATTGCTTGTCTCAGTCCATCTCCTATAAAGTTGATGGCCAGTACCGCAACAAAGACCAGAATACCTGCAGGTACCCATCGCCATGGTTCATAAGCCAGAACCCTGAGAGACTGGGCTTCTGAAAGAATATTTCCCCAGCTTGGACGCGGTCTCTGTACACCGACCCCAAGGAAACTTAAAGACGCTTCTGTCAGAATCGCTGTAGCAATCCCAAATGTCGCATTAACCAGAATGGGTGACAAGACATTTGGTAGAATATGAATGAACAGAATACCCGGAGTTGAGTAACCTGTAGCGACAGCTGCCAGAACGAAGTCCTGTTTTTTCAGTGTCAGAACTTGCCCTCTGACCAGCCGGCATAAAGGTGGCCAGCTCAAAAATCCAAGGACTGCTGTTACAACCCATAGTCCTGAACCTAATAATGAAACAAGGGTTAGAATAACCATGAAAAACGGAAAGGACATAAAAGCCTCAGTAATCCTCATGATGACACTGTCTACGACCCCTCCAAAGTACCCGGAGATTAAACCTAGTGTCGTCCCGATAATGACATAGACCAGAACAGAACCTAAACCTACGATCATCGATACTTGCGTCCCATGAATTAGTCGGGAGAGAACATCTCGTCCAATATCATCTGTTCCGAGATAAAAGTTGTCATAAGGCGCTGCCTGAAATCGCCCAACTGAAACATCTCGTGGGTGTGGTGCAAGCTGATTTGCGAAAACTGCAGTCAGTACAAGAATGATGAAAATCACAAGACTGACGACGGCTACTTTGTTCTTAAAGAAACGTTTCGCCACTGTTTTTATATAACTGTCACCATCTGTAGCGATCTGTTCAGCTTCATTTCCTGGAAAATTAATTCTTTCCACTGCATCAACCAGATGAAACATGGCTTCCGCATTTTTATTTCCGACATTTTGTGCCATTTGTCTCCCTCCTTTCTAATTGTATTTAATACGTGGATCTACAACTGCATACATAATATCGACCAACAGGTTCGCAAACAGGACAACCACTGCCGATAGTACAGTTATAGCCATAAGCATCGGGTATTCCCGTTGCTGAATGGCCATGATCGTCAGCCGTCCCAGGCCAGGCCACTGGAAGATCTGCTCGGTAACGATGGCCCCGCCGACCAGTCTCGGTAAATCAGTTCCGATGATCGTAATGACAGGAATCAGCGCATTTCTTATCCCATGTCGGGTCAAAATCACTTCAGATGCCAGACCTTTGGCTGTGGCAGTTCTGATGTAATTCTCGCCGTATACTTGAATCAAAGTTGCTCTCATGTAACGCGTCATATTTGCAATATAAAATGCTGACAGGACAATAACTGGCAACACAAGATGATGAACAGAACTGACAAATCCTCCTGATTCACCTAACTGAGACATTCCACCAGTCGGGAACCAGCCTAACTGTACGGAGAAAATATAGATGAGTCCAAGTCCCAGAAAGAAGTTTGGAATCGATACCCCGACAAATGATCCTGCAGTCAATAAATTATCAACCCATGTTCCGTTTTTCCTGGCGCTGATTATACCCAGCGGGATCGCTACCAGATATGAGAATACAAGTGTCGTTCCCATAAGAATGATTGTTGGTCCGATACGTGAAATGAGAATCGGAAGTACCGGATAACGCGTCGAGTAGTTGATTCCCAGATCTCCTTGAAGCGCTCGTCCTAACCACCTAAAATATTGGATATGGTACGGTTGATCCAGACCTAACGCTCGCCTTGTTGCTTCAATCTGAACGGGTGTAGCATCCGGACTAACATATAAATCTGTCGGACTTCCCGGAGCCAGATTCATCATAATAAAGGCACCTACCGAGATCATCAACAGTACTGGAATAGCTGTCAGTAGTCTTTTTAAAATATATTTTTTCATAGTCATCCCTTCTTTCTTTAGATGGCGTTATCATCTCTTAAGCTGATTATCCTTGAAGATACGTTTTGATAAGCGAAAGGAAAACTTCTCCAGATCTCAGCAGAGCACGTTCGTCGATTTCAAATTTAGGATGGTGGTGCGGATAAGCATCCGATTTTTCGGGAGGCTGTGCCCCGACTCTCAGGAAAGCACCTGGTTTTTCTTTCAGGAAGTAGGCAAAGTCTTCGCCTCCCATGGATTCCTTCACTTCAGCTACCTCGTTCTCCGGAAAATCTTTCAGAAGAGACGCTTTTACTACATCCACGACTTCAGGAGTATTCTCGATAGCTGGGTACCCTTTGGTATAGTCTATTTCCACAGTAGCATCATATGCTGCAGCAATACTCTGACTCATCGATTTCAGTTTTGATTCAACTAATTCCTGCACATCCTGATGCAGCGTCCTTACGGTTCCTTTTATTTCTGTCGCATCCGCGATAATGTTGTACGCTTCTCCTCCTGATTGAAAACCTGCAAATGTCAGAACAGCAGGTTTGACAGGATCAGTCATCCGACTGACGATCTGCTGCAGATTTGTTACGATTTGAGCTCCTACAGTCAAAGCATCATGTGTGTCGTGTGGAGCAGCACCGTGTCCGCCTTTTCCTTGAATCTTCATATTGAATGAATCGGAGTTGGCTGACCCGAATGCGACATTATAGAAGACTTTATTCAATGGTTGGGTCGCACCAAGATGAATGCCGAAGACATAATCAACGCCGTCGAGCGCGCCATCTTCGACCATCGATTTCGCCCCTCCCGGCAGAACCTCTTCAGCGTGCTGGTGAAGCAGGACGATTGTTCCATGCAGTTCATCAGTATGTTTGGCCATGACCTTGGCTACGCTTAGCAAGGAAGCAGTATGCCCATCATGGCCACAGGCATGCATGATTCCTTCATTTTTTGACTTGAACGGTGTCTCGATCTCCTCTGTTACTCTTAAAGCATCAAAATCTGCTCTAAGAGCAATGGTCGGCCCCGGATACTTTCCTTTGATTTTGGCTACGATCCCATATCCGTTACCGACATCTGTCCGGATGTCTTCTATCCCGAACGATTCAAGTTTTTCTTTTACGAAGCGAGCTGTTTCAACTTCTTCGAATGAAGGCTCCGGATGAGCATGCAGGTGTCTACGCCATGCTACTGTTTCCAGGTAATTCTCCTTCAGCTCCTCTTTCCATTGTTCAAAACTCATGAAACATCCCTCTTTCTGTTTATTCCCCTACTGCGTGGTGTGAATTGGATGACACGACCGAAGTGTCCATCAGATAATGCCCTACAATATCTATAAAGCACTTGGCTCCAGTCAGCATAGCCCGTTCATCAAAGTCGAATTTTGGATGGTGGTGCGGATACGTGATGCCTTTTTCCTTGTTTCCGGAATGAACGAAGAAAAACGATCCCGGCTTCTCCTGAAGGAAATAGGCAAAATCTTCGCCGCCCATACGTAATGGTATCGGTTCAACGTTTACGTTTTTACGATTGGCTTCAAATAAAGTGCTGATCAGCTGTGTTTCTTCTATATGATTGAACAGTGCCGGATACCCTCTTGTATAAGTCACTTTGCATGTGGCTCCATGAGCTTCACAAATGCTTTCAGTCATGGTTTGAATTTTCTCTTCAACTAAGTTTCTCAAGTCAGGATCAAATGTTCTGACGGTTCCTTTAAGCGATGCCTTGTCCGCAATGACATTATTAGCCCCATCGCCTGCTTTAAAAGTTGAGAAGGTCAGCACACCTGACTGCGTGGGATCTTTCTTCCGGCTGATGATCGTCTGCAGCTGATTGACTACAAATGAAGCAACGACTACTGCATCTACTGTCGAACTTGGGTGAGCTGCGTGGCCCCCTTTTCCCTGAATTTCTATACTGAAGAAATCAGGTGCTGCCATAGCGTAGCCTTCACAGTATGAAACCGTTCCGTATTCGAGCGGTGATCTGAGATGTAATCCATATACAGCATCGACATCTTCAAGCACCCCCGCGTCGACCATTGCCTTACCCCCACCGGGAAGCACTTCTTCTGCATGCTGGAAAATGAATTTTACCGATCCGGATAATTCATCCTCATGAGCTTTCAGAACTTTAGCTACACTAAGTAAAGTAGCCGTGTGTCCATCATGACCACAGGCGTGCATAACACCAGGGTTTTTAGAAGCAAAACTCAAACCCGTTTCTTCTTCAATGCGAAGCGCATCGAAATCAGCGCGAAAAGCAATTACTGGACCATAGTTCGCCCCTCTCAGGTAAGCAGTGATACCTCCCCCACCTACATTTTCTTCTACTTCTTCATATCCGAATTCTCTTAATTTATCTGCTATAAATTGCCTGGTGTTCCATTCCTCGAAAGAAGGCTCCGGATTTTCATGAAGGCGCCTCCGCCACTGAACGGTTTCTGGAAACAAGTGATCTAATGCTTCTTCCAGTGATTCTAATGACATGACTAAACCACTCCTCTAAAATTTCGATGAGAATAAATGAGAAAGTTATCATTTTTCTTATCGTTTTTTAAAGTGTATACATAGGAAAAGACTTTGTCAATGGGTTCATGAGAAATATTATCATTTTATTTTAATCTCTATTTACTTTCACAAAGCTATCCCCCCATGAAAAAGATTATAAAATCGGTCACAATATATGATGTGTCTGAAATGTGAAATATAACCAGTTGTATTCATATGGTGAATAAAGAAAGTATATTTGCTTACTCATGTACTTACATTTAATAAGTGACAAAGGATTGAACAATTAAAGAATACTATGTGACAGAGTGTCTCATTTTATTTACTCCTGGTTAAAAAGGTTATAAACTATACAGAGATTAAAATAACTCGCAGACTAGGTCGGACATTCAGCCAAGTGCGAGTCGAGGTGAAATGAATGAAAGAATCTGTACGTTCAGAATACGATGAGTTGGAACAATACGCACACTCTTTCGGGATGACTCCTGAAGAATATGCGATCAGCCTGCACAAGAAAAATCAGCAAGTCAAATCTGTCCTGCTTGGGAATGGTCCTGAGTTCAAGCAGTTTGTTAATGATTTTCATAAAATTCTTGATGGTCTTAGTATCTATAAGGAATCAGGGGCTAAAAAACAGACCTGTGACCACTACCAGCTGATCAAGAAAGTGGTTCATCTCCTTAAATCCTCTAGCACGGACCCTAAACTGCTCGCTCAGTTATATCGCCACTATCCAAATGGAATAGAAGAAGAACTGAATAACCTGAATAAACGCATTGGGTAATTGGGATAATTGATAGACTATACTAATCTCTGGTGTTTCCTTGATACCCCCATTATTACTTAAACGACTAAATAAATAGGCCTGAGAATTCACTAATGGAGTGATTCTCAGGCCTTTTTTTTGCTCTTGACTTAGTGTGTTGTCCATTAGATCAGACATTTCTGGATGCACACACTTTCGGCTCGCCAGTTGGTTCCAATATACTTCCTATTCGCTGCTCGCCTATTAAACTATATCTTAATAGGCTCCTAACTGTTCTCCATTACTATACGATCTTTATTACCTGATATATTAGTGCAGCTATTGCCACTCCTAAGATTAAGGATTCACTGGATTTACCAGTAGAATAATGCAGCTTTTTGAAACCGAACTGAATACGTCTTGAATATAAGGGCTGAAACCAAGCTACACCCGTCTTAGAAAATGAATCCTCCACTAAGTGTGCTATATAGCCGACAATGAACCAGTCCGCAAACTCTAGAGGCCCCTGTAAATAGTTCAGCACCCACCTTGAAATCAACTGAAAGAATACTATTCCAAGGATTGAATGGGCCAGTCCTCTGTGTCCGAAGACCGCTCCGATGCTATGACTGATACCGCCTGTGCGATTTCCTATAAATGACTTCGGGTGGTCGATGTCAGGGAACAAAGCCCCTACGCCTAAAGCCACCGTATTTCCGATCGTGAGGTTGCCTGTGGATACCAGAGCGGGTAGAACAGCAGAGTAAGTCACTGCTAAATGCGTTTTGTACTGCATGTGAATCTCCTTTTGTCTTATATCGTACACACTCTAATATCTTTTAAATTGACCCGATCAGTCAATCAAATTATAAAACTTGAGTCCTTCCACGATGCCTCCATCTTTATTAGAAGAAGTGACATAGTCAGCGACGGCTTTTACGTCATCAAGACCGTTCGCCATGGCCACACTGTAATCCGCGCGTCTCAGCATCTCCTTGTCGTTGGCACCGTCTCCGAAGGCATAGAGTGGAATATCATGCATCTTGATGGACTCCAGAAGCGCGTCAATGCCTTTCGCTTTATTATGTCCTTTGGTAATAGTGTCCATGCTGAAAGGTGTATTACGGTAAAACGACAGCTCAGGAAAACCTTCAACAAATTCCTGATCAAGCGACTGGTCTTCATTCAAAACAAGCATCATCAGAATCTCTTCTTTTTCATCAAATGCTTCATCGATTGCAGGGGGCTCTTCATGAATGAAATTATACGCCTGTTTAAGCGTCTCGCTGTAGCGTGTGGCTCGTATCTTGTCAGCGCTGTACAAGGAAAGCGATAGATTCTTGTCACTTGTCATCTTCTTAAGCCTATTAACCAGTGACTGCGGGATGACGTTCCTGAACACTTCTTTTCCTTTATATTGAATGTACTGGCCATTTAACGTAATAAACGAATCGATCACGGTCTCTTTCAGCACGTGCTGTATTTCTATCGGGCTTCTTCCAGTTGCGATAAATGGAACAGCTCCCTTATCTTTCAGCTGGACTAAAGCTTCTTTCACATCTTCATCAACTAAAGACTCTTCATTCAATAATGTCCCATCCAAATCAAAAAACACTAATGCGGTCGGTTTCATCTCCATGCTCCTTCTGCTTCTTGAAAATTGTGTAGCCATACAGTTTCTACTGACCAGTCTATCAGTAACCGGGCTATTTCTCCAGTGGGCTGTACTGATTTATCCGTGTTGATAGTAGACACGTCTGATTTATTTAACTAAGTTTGCCAGTAACTGGTGCAATAGTGACCCTTTTTTTCTGTCAATGCTTTATGAATCCTAGTCGCAAACTGGACAGCTTTGGGGTTGTCCCCATGAACACATGCTGTGTCTGGCTGAAGATTGATCCACTTCCCAGTTACCGACTTCACCTTGCCTTCTTCGACCATCTGAACTACCCGATCGACTGCCCGGTCTTCGTCAGTGATCAAGGCATCTTCGTGCTGTCTGTGAACCAGTGTTCCGTCATCATTGTAATTCCGGTCGGCGAATACTTCCTGAGCATAAGACAGGCCTGTATCCTGAGCGGCTCTGATCAGCTGACTGTTCGCAAGGCCATAAAGAATCAGCTCGTCGTCCACTTCTCTGATGCCTTCACAAATCGCTTTTGCCAGATCATAGTCTGTGCTGGCCATATTATAGAGGGCTCCATGAGGTTTGACGTGATGCAGTTTCCCTGTTTTGCTGAAAGCTGACAATGCACCGATCTGGTACTTTATATAATTTCTGGCTTCATCCGCAGAAATCGTCATGTTTCGTCGTCCGAAACCCATCAGATCGTAAAAACCTGGGTGAGCCCCAATAGCGACATTATTTTTCTCTGCTTCCGCAACTGTATGTGCCATAACCATCGGATCGGAAGCGTGGAAGCCACATGCAATGTTGGCCGAAGCAATATAGGGCAGAATATCTTTGTCGAGTCCAAGTGTATATGCCCCGAAACTCTCTCCTAAATCACAGTTCAAATCTACTGTCTTCATTGCCTTATTCTCCTCCTTATATCTTTACTGGTCCTCTGGCTGGTTTGTCAATCATTTCGACTGAACCCTCACCGACTGATGATCGATATCCAGTTTAATATGCTTGTCTGAGTAACTGAATTGACTGAACGATGAGCCTTTGACTATATTGATCAGATCGTTGACTTGATTTCTTTCCAGAACTTCTAATGCTTCACCTGACTGTTTGTTTTGAGAAGCGAAATCATTCAGCCGCTCCTGTTGCAGTTTAAGCCAGTCCATCTGTTTTATTAATAGAGTCTGAGCTTCTTCTACATTTATCTGAGTGAACTGTATCTCTGTTCCAGGTGGACACTGGACCAGTCTGGATCTGTCCGCTGTACAGACTGTGCCTATAACAGGGTACCCTTCGGTTGTCTGACGGTCTGCCATGAGAATGATCGGCTGACCATCCGGCGGAACCTGAATATCTCCCCAGACTGTTCCCTCAGAAATTATAGATATCTGATCATCCATTTCGATACGCTTTCCTTCCAGCCTGTAACCCATGCGATCGGACTTGGACGAAATAGTATATTTTTGCGAATAAAAACTTTCACTTATTACATCTGTCAGGGCAGGCTGCTCTGATGAGGGAATGACACGTATACTGACAGGTCCGGACGAACGGCTTTCTGAAAACGAGGAGACATTTCGTCCGGAAATCTGTCTAAAGCTGATATCGGTATGCTTAAAATTTATATAGTCTCCTTCTTCAATCGCTCGCCCACGATAGCCTCCTATATTGAAACGGGTACTTGTTGAATAGCTGTCCATGACTTTTTGAATGTCGAGCCCTCCAGCGAAAGCTATATAAGAAAAGATGCCAACCATTATTGGCCCAGTCTTTAACTCGTCTCCTTTGTTTACAGTTCGTATACTATATTACGCTTCCCTAACCTCTTCTTCAATAGGGTTACCGCCCACAAACAAAACACGCGCCAGTCTAATAATAGACCGACGCGTGTTTGATGTGCTATAGCGTTTAACGTAAACGTAATGTCTGGTTGACAAAAATAACATCGTTGGATAAGTTATTGATCGTCATCAATTGACGAACCGTTACGTTATTCCGTTGCGCAATGTGTGACAAGGTATCCCCACGTACAACCGTATGTGTTCTTTGGTTTGACACGGGTGTCGGTGCTGGTGCTGGTGTTACTCGTGCTTCACCCACAACCAATCGTTGACCAATTCGAATCACGTCACTACTTAGATTGTTCAACCGTCTTAAGTTAGCTACCGTTGTATTGTTTGCGCGTGCAATATGTGACAAAGTGTCCCCACGTACAACCGTATGTGTTCTTTGGTTTGACACAGGTGTTGGTGTTGGTGCTGGTGTCGGTGTTACCTGTGCTTCACCCACAACCACTCGTTGACCAATTCGAATCACGTCACTACTTAAATTGTTTAAACGTCTTAAGTTAGCGACGGTCGTGTTGTTTGCAACGGCAATATGTGACAAGGTGTCGCCACGTACAACCGTATGGGTCGTTTGGTTTGACACGGGTGTCGGTGTTGACACGGGTGTCGG
>NZ_FNFK01000026.1:15480-27998 GCF_900101165.1 Alkalibacterium thalassium
GCTCCACCCACAACCAATCGTTGACCAATTTGAATCACGTCACTGCTTAGATTGTTCAACCGTCTTAAGTTAGCTACCGTTGTATTGTTTGCAACAGCAATATGTGACAAGGTGTCGCCACGTACAACCGTATGGGTCGTTTGGTTTGACACGGGTGTCGCTGCCGGTGTCGGTGCTTCAGACACGTGTGTCACATGTGTATCGAAACGTGTTAAATCATATAATGCAATGATGTTATTCAATTTGCTGGCATACGTTGGATCGGTTGCGTATCGCCCTTGTAACCATGCCGTCGCATCACGGTAGCTGGTTGTGTTTTCAACCCATGTGCCTGAATAAAATTGGCTGTTCCAACTCAAACCATTTCGGAGCAATCTCCCGTAGTCTCTAAGGGAGGCTTCAATATTCGGGTACCGTCTGAAGCGCTCAGTAACCGTAATCCATCCGCCTTGTGCGGGAATGTATTCTCTTGTAGGTAACGCAACGTATGCCCCTTGGTATCGGCCTTTTATGCCAAACAAGTTGTAGTTAGGTCCTGTGGATAATCCACTACGCCCAAAGCCGGATTCTAAGGCCGCTTGTGCAATCATGACCGACGCATACAAATTAAATTCCTTAGCCACGCGCTGTGCGGGACCCGCGATCATATCGATAAACTCTGCAGGTGTTTGTCTCACCGGCGTTGCTAGCGCGTTGGTGACGGACTCGACACCCTCACGTATCGTCAAACGTTGACCTACGACAATGTGGTTAACGTTTTGGATATTATTCAATTGTGCAATATTAGACACCGTTGTCCCATACGTTTGTGCAATACTTGCGAGTGTGTCACCTGAGCGAACCACATGGAACGTCGCGTTGGCCGTAGGGTTTGCGCTTTGTGTTGCGGTCGTACGCGAGAACGTGCGCACTGACGGCGTTTCAGTCGTGTCCTTTGTATTGGTAGCCTCTTCAACAACCCCATCTTCTGCTTTTGGTTCAGCTTCAACAACCACATCTTCTGCTTTTGGTTCAGCTTCAACAACCACATCTTCTGCTTTTGGTTCAGCTTCAACAACCCCATCTTCTGCTTTTGGTTCAGCTTCAACAACCACATCTTCTTCTGGTTCAACTTCAACATCTTCAACGTCGGCTAATTCAACGTCTTCGATTGCGTCAACAATTTCATCAGTTTCGGCATCGTCTACGTCACTATCTACTCGACCAAGTAGTGCATTAAAAATCGTATCCAATTGATCAACCGATAATCGGTCACGGTCCACTTGCTCAAAAATACTTTCACCACCGGAATCTTCAATCAACTGAATTAATTGATCTTTGATTGCCTGTAATTCATTTAGGTAATCGGATGTCTCGTTGTCATCATATGTATGATCCGAGTCGTGGGCTGATTGTAACGCTGTATAGTGTTCATATAACTGCGTCAATTCGACAGAATCTTGTTCAATCGACTCGGCCGATACCGAACCTGCAAATCCTGTCAATACAATCACACTAGCCAACACACTTGAGGACCGGGTCGCTACTTTTTTATAACGCGACGATTTGTTCACCGCGTGTTTAGAGAAAACTGATTTTACCATTCGTATCACTCCTATATATCCATTTATGTTTTATGTTTATCATCACGCTAAATTTAGTGTGAGCGTCACCACATTAACCCTATTATACCGTGCTCAGAACCGTTTGAATAGACGGTTAGCGTGTAATGTTTGATACCTGACTGTAACAATAAAGCAAACAAAAACCCCGCATAGCTATGCAGGGTTTGTTACGCGCGTTCAACTGGAGCGTCAAGGTGAATGTGTACACTTGCCTCCTGAATATGTCGGTGGTTTTTGCATTGTCTACGCGCCACCATCGTCTTCTATACGAGTTCTCTTAGCTAACAACCCGTATAGATGTATCACTATTTTCATACGGGATATCTCTAGGTGCACCCCATGATACCTCTTCGGACTCCTGTTCTACATCGTCCGCGTTTGAATAATCGACCATGTGTACCATTTGGGTTCCTTATCCGGATGACTCGCTTTTTCTAATGCTCTGTTTCGATCTTTATCTTCCATCGCCATCTCTCCTTACTTACGTAACACAATGCCATTTGATGTGACGGTTTGAACCGTTGATGACGTTGTCCCACTAACAGCTGACCATGCACCCCATGTTGACCCGTTATGTGTTCTAA
Source organism: Alkalibacterium thalassium (assembly GCF_900101165.1). Lineage (GTDB taxonomy): Bacteria > Bacillota > Bacilli > Lactobacillales > Carnobacteriaceae_A > Alkalibacterium > Alkalibacterium indicireducens. Next base: position 17,669 of record NZ_FNFK01000026.1, read on the forward strand.
TACGACTTAATGGGCTACCGGTTGCACTTGCATTCCATGTAATATCGACATTCCCATTCGTCCACGCTGTTGGTGATTGCGTACTGCTTGCATTGGGTAAAATTTTATCAATATTTGTTACGGTATGAGACCGTGTTGACGTGTTCCCAGCATGGTCTTCTACTTCAAATGAATAGGTTCCATTTTCTGTTGCTATTTGAGTCGTTGTTGCGCCATCGACCCATGTGCCACCTGCAATTCTTACACGTCTAACACCTGAACCACCGGTATCCGTTGCATTAAATGTTAGTGTCGCATTGGTGTTTTGCCATGCGGTTGGGTTACCTGTGATTGTACCGTTTGGTACAGCTTTATCAATACGATTAACGGTCGCTGACACGGTTCGTGTGTTTCCAGCATGGTCTTCTACTTCAAATGAATAGGTTCCATTTTCTGTTGCTATTTGAGTCGTTGTTGCGCCGTTTACCCATGTGCCTCCTGCAATTCGTACACGTCTCACACCTGAGCCACCGGTATCGGTTGCATTGAATGTTAGTGTCGCATTCTGGTTTGTCCAGCTTGTCGGATTACCTGTAATCGTGCCGTCAGGTGCGGTATTATCAATACGGTACGGGCCAAAACGCTCAGTTGTGACACGTCCCACGTTATCTACAGCGCGTGCATGTAAGTACCATGTTCCCTGTGTTGACTGCGTAACGGGACCGCTGTAATTTGTCCAGTTTGTCGGTGTGACTGTCGATGTTGACCATGCAAATTGTCTCGTCGCAATCCCTGATTCAGCATCCGCATGTGTCAAAGCAACGGTTACATTGCTATTACCCCATGCACTTGACGCCGGGTTTGCTGAAATGGTTGGCGCTGTGGCATCTGTTCGGATGCGTTGATTAGACGTTGTCCATCCTGTACCATGTCCCACATTATCGCCGTGGAGTGTCTCTATATTGATGGTTCGATTACCCGCGTTGCTATTGACGCTTACATTAAAGTGATAACGTGTTGTCCAGCCCCAGTTATCGACTCTTCCGCCTGTAAAGGTCGTTGTATCACCCGTACGCTGGTATTGATCCGTACCTTGGCCCAATGTCCAAAAATGGCGCGCGCGATTGTCGTGTCCATTACTAAAAAGACGTATGTTGGATTGTCTCATTCGCGAATCTCTATCATATCCTTGTGCTTCAACAACGATGTTGTCTCCCGGTCGGATCCAGTGGTCATTCCCGTTGACGTAACGGGCATTAAATACCGTTGCACCATGATCGGTCGGCACCACACCATCCACATTTAGGAATTTACCACTAGCCACATACCCATGGTTTCGACCATTCGCCGAGCGGGCATAGGTGTTGAACTGATGACGGGTACCGTGCGTATTCCCTCGAACATTAAACGTTGTAAAAAGGTCTCGGTGATCAGTTGTACGCGAGAACCCATTTCTGGATATGGTGAGGTGTGCGTGTGCCCTGTCATTTGAATAAACACCATTATGGTTCATATTGCCTTGGACGGTACTGCTACCCGTCATTCTCATGAAGTTGATCGTGACATAATCATTCCAACGCCATCTTGTTCCGTTAAAGTCTTGTCGTCCGTGAACGCGTGCCTGTACGGAATTCCCTTGTCTGACCCAATATTCATTACCATTTACGTGATCATAGCCGGATATGGTCACCCCACGTGTTTCAGGCACTGTTTTATGCCGTGTATAGTCTACCCTTGCGCTACGCTGCCATCCGGCACCTACACCTGATGCTACACTGTACATGCCCCCATCCCATTGTGCCACAATCCCGGGGACAAACCCCCAGTTGGCCAAGGGACTGTACATCTCAATGAACGGATAGCTCCGGTAGTTAAATCTTCTAGGGTGATACAACGAATTTTGTACGGTAATGTTTGGTCGTGGGTCATCAAAGCGACCCCACCTGTGAATGGTATTACTCGCCCCACCGTGAATAGAGAAATAACCCCTATAGGTATATGTCGTGGAATTATTATTGAAGGCGTTAGTCAATTGCTGACGTATATATGAATCGGGCGCATTAGCTGACACGTCTTCCGCTTGGCCCCAAATACCGCCTACAAACAAAAGGGTTGATAGGGTTAAGATCAACCCCCGTTTCTTCTGTTTAGACATCTTACGTTTAGACGTTGGTGTAAATAAACGGCGTATATCCTTTATCTGTCGTATTCTCATGGGTTCGCCCCTTTCATTATTTAACTAACTCTGGGCTTATTCGCCGTCATCAACGTCTTCATTCGTGTCTGTTTCAGGTTCTTCCTCGCCATCTGTTTCAGGCTCTTCCAGACCTAATTCGACAGCCATCTCGGCATAGAGTGTTTCAAACTCTTCTTCTAAGATCTCATCCGCCACGCCATGTGATTCCTCGCCGTATACGCCCTCTTCTCTTATGGCTTCAATTAAACGCATGAGATGTGCCGAACGTCTATGGTTCGGGTGTTCTTCGATCAGTGCTTCCAGTTTGAAAGCAATCTGATCCATCGCTCCAGATACCGAAAAACCGTATCGCTGAAATCCAGTCCGTCCTTTATCCTGAACGGTCGTCTGCATCCCTCTACTGGTTACCCGAATGCCCACGTTCGACCACCTCCATCGTCACTTGACACTTGTATATTCCTTCTCGGCAGTCCGCTTTGATCTGGTCATAGTCTTCTCTGGACACCGGTTCAAATCGAATGTAATCTCCTGTTTCGTAAAGAAAGGGGGTATCACGTTTAGGGTCAAAAAGTTTCATAGGTGTCGACCCGATCAGCCGCCATCCTCCAGGAGAGGCCATCGGATACATCCCAGTCTGACTACCGGCAATACCAACAGCCCCCGCTTCAATAGATGTACGAGGCGTGTCGAGTCTCGGCATATGCAGGGAAGGATCCAGTCCGCCAAGATAAGCGAAGCCGGGAAGAAAGCCCATCATGTAAATTAGATAATCTCTTCCGGAATGAACAGCTATGATATCTTCGATTGATAAGCCAGAATGCCGGGATAAATCTTCTAAATCTGCTCCGAAGGCTTTATCGTAACACACAGGAATATGTACTACTCGTTTTTCTCGGCTTTCCAGGTTATCATGATGCGACAGAAGCTGGCGAATCGTTTTAGTAAGAGTGATCAGGTCCGTGATTTCCGGATCATATAAAACTGTCAGGACACGAAAAGCAGGGATCGTTTCAGTCACTCCTGGAATAGACACCTCGGTCATCTTCTTGTCCAGACTGTTTACTAGCTGATTAATTGATGGGTCGATTTTATCTTCAAATACTACACGAAGTGCGCAGTCGCCGGCCGGAACAATCGATGGCTCTGACATGAGTTTTCTCCCCTCTCTGGTCACAGTTACCTATGAAGTTATTATACATGATTTTGAAACAGCTATTGATTTAATAATGCATACTATTTTGGATAAGTCCCTCAATGACTTATCCGTTAGCGAACGGTATGACCAGAGCCTGGAATTAGTGAAGCCGAAGCTTGAAGCCTTTTTTTGACTGGTGTGAATCTCTAACTGCGCATGGCAAACTTGGCACAGCGATCAACTATGGGCTGAATCAGAAAGAGCGGATGATGAACGTTCTGAAGGACGGCCGTCTCGTGCTGTCCAACAATCTAGCCGAACGTGGCATCAAGTCACTCGTTATGGGCAGAAAGAACTGGCTGTTTTCAAAATCTTTTGAAGGTTCTCATGCCGTTGCGACTATTTTGAGTCTCGTTGAGACCGCCAAATCCAACGGAGTACATCCGCGGAAATATCTGGACTACCTCTTAACTTACCTTCCAAATCGACAAAATACACCTTTGGAGGCTTATTTGCCATGGAATCCAAAGCTGCAGATGGAATGTCGCTAGACATTCAGCATATTATACGCTTCGGACATTTCTCATTATAGAGGTGTCCGATTTTTATTTGTAGGTACTCAGCTATTCATCGCTTACATATAAATTGATTAGGTAGTGAGGTATGTGAACTTTACTGTTATTGTTAGCCAGTCTCGCTTTTTATAAAAATATGTTACTTACATAAAATTTTTAGTAAAAAAAGGCCAGAAGCTCTGATTAATCAGCACTTCTGACCTAAATTCTATTATGGAGTGAGGGGGCTCATCGGAACCCCTTCGAATCAAGGTTTAGAGTTATATAGTAAGGGTTTTGGTAATGGTTTAGACTAAATATTCACGCATATGCCTATGTTTTATGAAACACATTGAATTTTTTACTAGCAATTTTTCGTACACTCGCTGGGCATCAATACCCGCATATTATTACTATACTGTATCAAAAATCTTTATTACTCTTTGAAATTTTAAAGTCATTATTCGAGATTTCCACACCGTTATTAGAAATACGCATGTAGGTAACGATTATGATAAATGTCTATACGAATAGTCTATATTTTGTAAAGTTTAGTTTGTTTCATGATGCTATTTTATCTTTTACTTTACGTTATGCATTTCTTCTAACTGCTCTTCAATATTCTCTTGATTAACACCAGCTTGTAATAAAGCTGCGGCGGTATATGACCCTTCAACAACTGGAACATCGTATATTTTAACGGTTTTATCGCTCATTTCCACTGCCATTTCCAGATTCATTTTAGCACTACCTAAATCATAGAAAGCTAATAAGTTTTTAGCTGAGCTATTATTAATCGCTGCTAAGGTTGTATCAAAACTTGTTCCTATTTCTTTAATATCGACTCCGCCAACCACTTGAACATCAACATCTGCTGCAACCTCTTTAATTAGACGATGAATTCCTTCAGCTATTTCATAGACATGAGAAACAATAATAATCCCTGTTTTTTCCATTATTGTGCCTCCGCTCTTAACATCGTGTGAAATAATAATCCTGAAGAATAAGCACCTGGATCGATATGGCCGATGGAGCGATCACCAACATAAGATGCGCGACCTTTTTTCGCTTTCAATGGCTTAGTGGCTTCAACAGCTTCGTCAATCAATTCATGCGTTAATTCACCATTTTCAACAGCTTCTACAACAGCTATCCACACATCCACCATCGTTTTATCACCTTGTTCTGCTTTTCCACGCATTTGAATGTTTTCTAAGCCTGTTTTTAAAATCTTGGCCCATTCTTCACCAGCTGTTTCAGCTTTCATCATTCCCATAAATGCCGATCCATAAAGCGGCCCAGATGCCCCACCTACTTTACTTAATAAATTTGTTGTAATTAATTTTAGTAACTCATTTAAAGTCTCTGGTTTTTGTTCTTCAATCGCCTTAACCACGTGTGCCATCCCGCGAGACATGTTATTTCCATGATCGCTATCTCCAATCGGTGTGTCTAATTGGGTTAAATAGTCTTTTTCATTTTGAATTTCTTCATTGAATAATTCCATCCAACGAATTCCCATCTCTATATTCATTAAAATACATTTCCTTTCAGTTTTAAAAAAAATTTACCAATTAATAGTATCAACAGTTGCTTTTAAGGCTTCCAGAAAGAAGTCATCTTCTAGACGAAGTAGAGTTAAAGATAAACCTTGCATCTCTAATGATGTCATCAGAATTCCTACTTTTGAAAATTTAATCTCCAACTTATTATCTTTCATTTGTTTGTGAACATCATTTGCAAATACATATTGCTCCATTAGAGGTGTTCCACCTAAACCATTCACGATAATTGCAAAGCGATTATTTGAATTTGCTTCAAATTCTTCTAGTAATTTTTTAAGTAATTCATCAACTAAATCTTTTGAAGTTTGTAGCTTTTCTCGCCGGTATCCAGGCTCGCCATGAATCCCTACTCCGTACTCAATTTCGTCATCCGCTAATGCAAAACTTGGTTTACTACTTCCTGGCGTAGTCACTCCCGTTAAAGCTAATCCAACAGTTTTCATATTGGGAATTAAATTTTCAGCTAATTCTTTAATTTCTTCAATTGACTGGCCTTTTTCAGCTGCATAGCCTAATATTTTATGGACAAATATAGTACCTGCTACACCGCGTTTTCCTTGTGTGTAGAGGCTGTCTTCGACAGCGATATCATCATCAACTACAATACTATCTACTTTAATTCCTTCCATCTCAGCGAGTTCCTGAGCCATCTCAAAGTTCATAATATCTCCTGAATAGTTCTTGATGACTAAAAATACACCTTTACCCTCGTCCGCTACTTTAATAGCTTCTAAAATTTGATCGGGCGTTGGAGAAGTAAAAACGGCTCCACAGACAGCTGCTGACAGCATTCCTGCTCCGACAAACCCAGCGTGCGCAGGTTCATGACCGCTTCCACCGCCTGAAACAATAGCCACTTTTCCCTTTTTATCGTAGGTTCGTTGTATGATTCCTGTTTCAGGAACTCTTTTAATTAATTCTGGATGGCTTAGCACCATTCCATCAATCATCTCATCAACAATGTAATCTGGATTATTTAAAATTTTCTTAATCACGTCTATCTCTACCCCTATCTTAGCTTTTCAGTTTATTTATTTTTTTCTTTATAGTCTCGACCAATCGCATCAGCTGCAATAATTGCCTGTGCAACAGCTTCAACTGTTATTTCAAACGGCATTGAGTGGATCGATTCTTCTGGGATACATGCTTTTTTAGCTACTTCTAAAATTTCATCATATTTCACTTCTTCAACATCCAAATCAGCTAAACATACTGGTAATCCAACAGAGATACTAAAATCTAACAGTTCGTTAATTTCTGATTTTGGTGCATTTTCAAGGACTAACTGTACAAATGTTGTGAAAGCAACTTGCTCCCCATGGTAGTAATTTCCTGGACCATCTAGAACAGTTAACCCATTATAAATCGCATGGGATGCAGCTAATCCTGCTGATTCAAAGCCTAATCCAGATAATAAAGTATTCGCTTCCACAATGTCTTCCAAGGATGGAGTGACAATGTTATTATCTGCTGCAATCTTTGCATCATATCCTTTTTCAAGAATAATCTCCAAACTTTTTTCGGCTAATGTCATGGCTGCAATGGTTCCTTTAGCTGGCCCTGTTGCCCCTGTATGATAACCATTTGGTAAACCAGCATTTACATTAGAGTTTGATTGACGAGTGGCTCTCGCTTCGTAATAAGTGGCTAGGGTATCTCCCATTCCCGCAACTAAGAATCGGCTTGGGGCTTGTGCAATAACTGTTGTATCCATTAGAACAACATCTGGGTTTTTAATAAAATACGCATAGTCATCAAATTGATGATCGGCTGTATATAACACAGCGGAGTGGCTCGTTGGTGCATCCTGAGCGGCAATCGTAGGACAAACAATCACATTGTGCCCATCTGCAACCACTTTAGATGTATCAATCGCTTTTCCTCCACCTAAACCTACTATGACATCTGTCCCTTTTTCTTCTGCTATTTTTTTCAAGCTCTCAACTTCATCGCGTGTAGCTTCTCCACCAAAATCTGCGCGATACAGTTTAACATTAAATCTCTCAGCCGTCTTATCTAATTTATCTTGTACTCGATCAATATCTTCTTTATTTCCGATAACAAGGGCTGATTCTCCTAAAGATTGAATATAGAACCCTAAGTTTAATAATTCGTCTTCACCTTGAACGTACTTACTTGGACTAATAAATGCTTTTCTCATTGTCATTCCTCCTCGTGTAATTTAAGCGCTTTCTTTACGCTAAATAAATATTAACAAGTAAGCGTTATCATCCCAACAGACAAAAACTTTACTTTGTCCGATTGGCTTTCTATTTTTTGTAACGTATACTTTAGATAATAAATTACTTGCCTCTCTTTAGTAAAAGGAGTCTAAATAGATGGAACAAGAAACTAACACGAAAAAAATTATTGCTTTAGCCTTTCAAGATTTAACAACTGAAAAAGCAATCGAAAAAATCTCAATCACTGATATTATGAAAAAAGCTGGTTTCCGTCGCCAAACTTTTTATGATTATTTTGACGATAGATATGATCTAGTAACTTGGATTTTTTATTGGGAGTTATGTGAATCTATTTATCCGATTAAGAATTGGGAAAATTGGGAGGATATTTTGGATCATCTATTAACTTATCTCGAATCAAATAAAATTTATTACAAGAAGATTTTTTTGAATATCAAACTAGATTCTTTTAAACAGTACTTTATTTACTCAATTAAAAATCTAGTTAATGAGTTGACAAATGACTACTTTAAAGATCAGAATCTTTCACAAGATGGAAAACAATTAATCCAAACAGCGACTGATTTTTATAGTTATGGTTTATCTGAAAGCCTTTATCATTGGGTATTAGAGAATTGTGAACCAAGCAGTCAGAATTACCATGCGATGCTTGTCAAACTTGTAAAGTATCAATTAAAAATTGATTAACAATTTATGATTTTTTATAGAATAAATGGAGTGATAAATGATGGCGAAATATATACTTTCTATTGATCAAGGAACAACTACAACTCGTGCTTTTATTATTGACCGGCAAGGAAATTATATAGGAACAGCTAGTCAAAAATTCCAACAAATTATTCCAAATCCTGGTTGGGTAGAACATGACCCGAATGTCATTTGGCAATCTGTTTGTAATGTAATAGAAGAAGTTACCCAAAAATCAGGAATTAGTTATTCTCAAATAAAAGCACTTGGAATAAGTAACCAGCGTGAAACGACCGTTGTCTGGGATAAAATAACAGGTGAACCTATTTACAATGCAATTGTTTGGAATTCTAACCAATCTTTGAATATTATTAATCAATTGAAATCTGTAACAAACGAAGAATATATTCATAATAATACTGGACTTGTTATGGATCCTTATTTTTCAGCAAGTAAAGTTCGTTGGATTCTAGATCAGAACGAAAGTGCGCAAGCAGAAGCTGAAAAGGGAAATATACTTTTTGGAACAATTGACAGTTGGATTATCTGGAAACTAACCAAAGGGAAGTTGCATGCTACTGATCATACCAATGCATCTAGAACGATGCTTTTTAATATTCACCATTTAGAATGGGATAATCACTTGCTCGAACTCTTTAATATTCCAAGAGCCATGCTCCCGAATGTTTATCCAAGTTCATTTTATTATGGAGAAACGGATTCAAGTATTTTTAATGGAGTAAAAATACCCATTAGTGGGGTTGCTGGGAATCAGCAAGCTTCATTATTTGGTCAACTTGCTTTCCAATCTGGACAAGTTAAAAGCACTTATGGTCAAGGGACATTTATTGTTATGAATACTGGCTCCGAAGCAAAATCATCAAATAATCGTTTGCTGACAACGATTGCTTATTCAATAGACAACCAAATTAACTATGCTCTGGAAGGTTCTGCTTTGATTTCTGGAAGTGCAATTGAATGGCTGAAAGATGGCTTAGAATTATTTGAGAACATTGAAGATTCTGAGACTTTAGCGCTTCAAGCAAATGAAGAATCACCTGTCTATGTTGTTCCAACTTTTCGAGGAATGGGAGCTCCTTATTGGGAACCTGATGTCAGAGGAGCTGTTCTAGGAATGGATGAACATACTGGAAAAAGAGAACTTGTTCTTGCTACATTTGAATCTTTAGCTTACCAGGTCAATGATATTATTGATTTAATGGAATCAGAAACAGAAATTGAGCTTGATGTTTTACATGTTGATGGCGGGGTTGCTCAAAATAATTTTCTTATCCAATTTCAAGCTGATATCCTTAATAAAACGGTAAGTCGTGTTGAACGTCTAGAAACAACAGGTTTAGGTGCTGCCTATCTCGCTGGATTAGCTGTTGATTATTGGAAAGATTTAAATGAATTAAAAGCTTTAGTGTCTGAGAGCGAAATTTTCCAACCAAATATGACCCAAATAGAACGAATGACAAAATTAAAAAGCTGGCATAACGCACTTAAAACTGTTCGATATTATTCCCAGTTAAATCTTGACTAGTTTTCCAATCTTTACTAGATAATTCGTGAAAATATAGTAGGAGTTCAACAAGAACATATAACTATTTATAATCTAGCCAAGAGAAAGATTTTACTCATCTGCTCATTTTGACTCTCCTGTAGTACGGGCTGGGAAAAAACCAGCTCTTAACAAACAAAAAGAACAATGAAAACCGTCGGTTTTAGATGGTCTTCATTGTTCTTTTGTATTTTTTCTGAAGATGTAGAAGTACATCCTCCTTTTCTTCGGAGTTCGAGGATCAGTTTCGTTAAATTCATGCTCATAAGCATCAAGCCAATGTCATTATGCACGGCTTGATTCCCTCTGACATGAACGCGGCGCATGCCAAAGACACCTTTCATCCGACCGAAAACAGTTTCTACGTCAATCTTTCGCTGGGCATAGATCCGTCTTCCATAATCGCTCTCCAGGTGTGCTTTCGCTTGATGTTTAAAGTATTCCC
>NZ_FNFK01000025.1 GCF_900101165.1 Alkalibacterium thalassium
ACATTTGGGGCAGCTGGGATGCATAGATAAGAAATCATTGAAGAAACGGTCGTAGGCCGTTTGAAGACCTTGATAAAAACGGGTACTACCTAAGTGCGAGAAGGCGAGAAGAAAGTCTTTATTATTTGGGGAGAGTAAGGTATAATTCATTATGTATTGGTGAGAGAGAAAAGAAGACAGGGGAGCGTGAACTCCAATGCTGTCGCCTTTTCTCTCTTTCTTTCTGTCAGATTTGTATGCGTTTCCTTATTTTACCTTTGCTGGAGACGTTTGACAAGAAAAAAAGGCAATGTGATCCAGCAGACGTGAATACGCTGCTGGATCACATTGCCTTTTTTCGCCTCTTTTTTATCGGTATAGAATGCTTTTCTACATATTAATTCTGAAAATGGAGGGACGAATTACTCTAATAGCATGATTGGATGAGTGTGTGTTATTAACGTACCACCTTCCTCCAGGATGAATCGTAAATTCAGAACGAGTAGATGTATTTTGCCTATCTTGATAGAAAGCATATACGCTTGTATTAAATCTAGCCGTTCCTGTTTCATAAACATTAAACCTGAAAGGCTGACCATTATAGTGAACACCAGTCCCACCAGAAATGGTTAATTCTCCACGAATATTCATATTCAGTTGTTGTGAAGCATTATCATTGGACGCCTTTATAGCACTGTCGGCTGCATTTAGCTCAACAGTAGACCCTTCTCCAACATCTACGTTTATATGGGTATTAAACACTTCAAAAATTGTTCCACTTCTAGAGGTTAACGTTACATTAGAGTTGGTTCCAATACTTAAGTTAGCTGGTCTATTTATATCCCGGCCTGAAGTATTATATACAACACGTTCACCAGAATTAATATTTACAGTGGCATTATTACCAATCACTAAACCACCAGCGCCTGAATTATTGTCTTGTTCAAAAACTCTATAGTTAGTGGTTATATTAACATTTGCGCCATCGTGAATACGAGCAGCTCGATAAAAAGCAAGCGATCTTTGGTCAGAATACTTAACAGTTATATTTCCATGAAAATTAATTTCTGATTCCCATGATTCCCATGCTGATCCTAAATGAGTAGCATTAGGTAAATTATCTCGATTATAAGTTACATTCTCTAAATGGTATCGATAGGAATTACGCCTCATACGAACTAAACCTTGATCTTCATTATTTCTCAAGGAATAAATATTAGAAAAATTTCTTACTACTATATCGTCAATTCGAGCACGAGTGTCTAATCCACCTCCGCTATTTATAGATAAGCTGAAACCATTACCATCAATAATTTTTCGTCTTGAATGAGAATGAACGCCTATAATTGTACTATTTGAAGTTGTTATATCATTCGTTAAGACAACTCGTTCTACTGAAGGATCTTCTATTGCTCTCCTGAAACTATCATAGTCTGAAACTTCACGTGTTACGGCGTTAGGACTAGTTAGTCCTGGTGCGGTTGCAGCGTTCGTATTGGCAGGCTGAAAACTACGAGCAAACTGACTCATTTCTTCTTCATTATCTGATATCTCATCATCAGTTAAAGCATCGTCATTTTCTTCGGGTGTTTCCTCGTCAGTGTTTTCTTCCGAGTCTAGTGTTTCATCTAAGTTTTCTTCTTCGTTAAGTGATGATTCTGAATATTCGTCGGTTGATTCGAGGACATCTTCAACAGGGGCTGATGTTTCTTCTGATAATTCACTAGATACCATCTCATCATTTGAACTATTCTCAGTTTCTTCGGTTTCATCAATCAGTCCATCAGGAATAAACGAATTCTCCAATTCTATTTTCTCGACTGTTGAACCTAAAGATAGTACGGTTGTTCGTATTTCATTTTGTCCTTGATTTAATACAATCGTCTGATCTTCTTCTAGTTCAGGTACCGATTCAAATTCAAATGTTCCATCAGCTTCCACAGTAGTCTCAAAATCTTCTCCGTCAATAAGAACAGAGATGGGATGATCAGCAACCGCCTCACCAGTTAGGGACGAATCACCCGCAAGTGGGGTATTGAGAAAGAAATTAATTTCTTCTACCGCAAAAATTGAATGACTTGTCATTGTCATCATTACAGGATGTAATATTAATGATAATGTAATCATCATTTTTAAAAACTTCTTCATATTCCCCACCTTCTTATTGTTTAGTTCTTAATTTTTTGAGTAATAATAAAATAATAAGTATTAATGTTAATATAAATGCAGCTACACCTATGATGATATATGACCAATTCCAACCTTCATCAATCTCAGCAGCACTTTCATTAATTTCGATTGATTGTTCTTCAGTTATTGAGAAATTCTGGCTAAATTCCCAAGAATCATCCTCATTTTCAACAACTGCATGATAAGTATATTCACCCGGTTCGAGTGGTTGGTTTTCAAAATCTATTGGGAATTCGAATAGGTTATTCGGCCCAATAGAGAATTCATCAACTGTTCGTTCATATAATACCTCTTCATCATTTATTAACGTTTAACAACAACCGCCATTCCTTGGCCTCCGCCAATACATAAAGTTGCTAAACCTGTTTTTGCGTCGCGCTTAATCATTTCGTGAAGGAGTGTAACGAAAATTCGTGTTCCACTTGCTCCAACTGGGTGACCTAATGCAATAGCTCCACCATTAACGTTAACGATATCTGTATCGAAGTTCATTTCTTTAATCACACTTAAAGCTTGAGCAGCAAATGCTTCGTTAGCTTCTATTAAATCTAGATCCTCAACAGTCATATCGATTTTCTCTAATGCCTTCTTAGTAGCTGGAATTGGTCCAGTACCCATAATTGAAGGATCTACTCCCCCACTTGCATAAGACGCAATTGTTGCTAAAGGCTCTAAGCCTAACTCTTCAGCTTTTTCGCGTTTCATTAATAGGACAAGTGCTGCACCATCGTTGATACCTGAAGCATTACCTGCCGTTACGGTTCCGTCTTTTTTGAAGGCTGGTCTTAGTTTGCTTAATTTTTCAGCATTTGCTCCAAAGCGTGGGTACTCATCTGTATCAAATACAACAGGATCACCTTTTCGTTGCGGAATTTCAATTGGAGCAATTTCTTCTTTAAAGCGGTCTGCATTAATCGCTTCTTCAGCTCTGTTTTGACTCATTGCTGCAAGCTCATCTTGCTCTTCACGAGTAAAACCATATTTTTCAGCAATATTCTCAGCTGTAATACCCATATGGTAATCTTCGAATGCATCTACTAAAGCATCTTTTAATAATGCATCCACTGCTTTACTGTCACCCATCTTCTTACCAAAACGGCTATCGTTTAATAAGTATGGTGCGTTACTCATGCTTTCAGTACCGCCAGCTAATACAACTTCATTATCACCTAGTAAAATACTTTGAACACCTAATGCAATTGTTTTTAAACCAGATCCACAAACTTTATTAATCGTTAGTGCTGATGATTCTTGTGGAATACCAGCTTTAATTTGAACTTGTCTTGCAACGTTCTGTCCTAAACCTGCACTGATAACATTTCCTAAAATTACTTCATTAATGATTGCTGGATCGATTGCTGTTTCTTCAATAATATTCTTTGCAACTGATGTCGCTATATCTACTGCTGATACATCTTTTAAATATCCACCAAAAGCTCCAATAGCTGATCTTTTTGCTGCAACTACTACTACATCATTCATGTATATTTTCCTCCTGTAATATGTTCCTTGACTTTCGCTTATAGCAAGCGCTTTCTTTTTCTTATTATAAGTATATCTTAACCAAGTTGCCATCATAAATAAATTAACGATTCTATAAGTTTAACTTATAGAATGTTAAACACTATTGTTGGGGTTCGTAAAATAGCTTAATGATTTCATCAAAAAGCTTTGATTCCGGCTTGCTGTAGACTTCTTTTATGGGTCTACATATATCAAATTCAAATGGAAGAGGATCTTTGAATTTCTTATACTGGTAAAACTCTTCTGATAAATACGTATAGACCGGCCTCGGTAAGATGGCCACCATTTCATTACCTTTAGTTGCTTCTATAATATAGTCCCACGACATAGAAGTCGTAATAAAGTTTGGTTTAATACCCTCAGATTGAAGTTTCTTCGTTACTAAGTCCTGTGTGGTAAATGTTTTATAGAAAGTAGCAATAGGATAAGATGCAATGTCGCTCCAGTTCAGCATCGGTTTATCACTAAGTTTATGATTTGAGTCCATGAAGGCGACCATTTCATCTATCTGAATAACTTGTTGTTCATAATTCTTACTGTTTAAGTTTGTAGGTTTTAACAACACTGCCATATCTAACTCGTTGTCCAGCAGCATTTGTCTTAAGGCGATAGACCCTTCCTCAATCACATCAATGTGCAAATCAGGGTTATCTAATAATAAGTCCGGGAAGAAACTTGAGAAATACACTCTAAGTATTAATGAAGGAATCCCTATACGTACGGTCCCTTTTTGTTTACTCGCTTCAATAGCCATGTCTTCTTCAAGCTTTTGTGACATGCGGATAATATTCTTTGACTGTTCATATAGAATCTCACCTGCAGTAGTCAGTTTACTTAAACGGCCATTCTTTCTAATAAATAACTTAATTGATTTTTCTTTCTCATAATTTGTAATAAATTGACTTAATGCCGATTGACTGACATATAATTGCTTAGATGCTAGGGTTAGATTGAAGCCACTCTCTACAATATGAACAAAATATTCCATATATTTAATATCTATTTCCATCTCTTTTCCTCCTTTTTATCCATTATAAAAGTCACTGCTTTACAAGTCTATTAATTTTATTTATAGATTGTATAATAATAAATTGTTGGAATAAAATATAACATTATCTTATACTCTTTGTAAGCGCTTGTATTGTTGCGTTAAATCAAAAACTAATTATAAAAAATATATTTTAGGGGAGAAAAAATAATGTCAAACAAAGTAGAAATGTTGAAAGAGTTATATCCAGAAGATTTATATGGTTTCACTCAAAAGTTATCAGAAGGTGAAGTGGAAGTTCTTTATGAATTACGTAAAGCTTTAGAAAAACACTTAGACCCAATTATTGCTGAGAGTTGGAACAAAGCTGATTTCCCATTCGATGAGTTTTATAAAGTTGTCGAAGATGTTCATATTATGAACGATCCTCGTTTATTTGAAGGTCGTGACGAAAAGTATAAAGCAAGTGAATTTTATATTATGGGTCTTTACTTAGAGTTAGCTCGTTTTGATGCTTCAATCGCTACATTCTTTACAGTACACGGCGGATTAGGATTCAATACTGTATTACTTGGTGGTAATGAACGTCAAATTGAAGAATTCGCTCCAAAAATTATGAGCTTCGAGTGGCAAACATGTTTCGCTTTAACTGAACCAGATCACGGTTCTGATATCGCTGGTGGATTAGCTACAACAGCCGAACGCGATGGCGATGAGTGGATTTTAAATGGTGAAAAACGTTGGATCGGTGGTTCTGATACAGCTGATATCATTCCTGTTTTTGCTCGTGACACAGAAGATAACCAAGTGAAATGTTTCATGGTTCGTAAAGATGCTGAAGGTTATGAAGCTAGCCCTATTCCAGATAAAGTGAGTTTACGTCCTATTCGCAACGGCCACATCTCAATTAAAAATGTAAGAGTTGCTGAAGAAGACCGTCTACAAAACATCAACAGCTTTAAAGATGTTGCTCGTATTTTAACATTTACGCGTGCAGACGTAGCTCATATTGCTATGGGTGTTACTGCTGGTGCATTTGTTGGAGCTTTAGATTATACTAAGAAACGTGAGCAGTTCAATAAGCCAGTTGCTGGTTACCAGTTAGTTCAAGAGAAATTAGCTCGTATGCAATCAAATGTAGTAACGACATTAGCTTACTCTTCACGTATTGCTGAAATGCAAGAAGAAGGGAATGCCCAAATGTTAAATTCTTCATTAGCTAAAATGTCAAACTCACTGCACATGCGTGAAACTGTTTCATTAGCTCGAGAAGTATGTGGAGGAAACGGTATTACGCTTGGTTCGAAAGTTGCTAGATTCTTCGCTGATGCAGAAGCTATTTACACTTACGAAGGTTCTCACGAAATCAACGCTTTAATCGTTGGACGTGCAATTACTGGACTTGGTGCTTTCGTATAAATCAATTTTTCAACAACCATTTGGCTCTCCTATTTAAGTAGGAGAGCTTTTTTATTCCCATAGTGTTATGATTAGGCTAACTATCTGAAAGTAATTAAAATTTAAACTTGAGGTGTCTGTTATGATTGAACAAAATCTAAATGTTAGTAAATTGAACGTAGGCGATACTTTTGAAAGTAAAACTTACACTCTAACGAAAGAAGAAATTATTAATTTTGCTACTCAATATGATCCCCAGTATTTTCATTTAGATGAAGAGATGGCTAAAGAAAGTTTATTTGGTGAATTAGTATCGAGCGGATGGCTAACAGCCTCAATCTCTATGCGTTTATGGGTTGAAAGTATTGCTATTGAAAATGGATTTATTGGATCTGAAGTTAACCTTAAATGGTACAGTCCTGTTAAACCTGGTGATCAATTGAGAGTTAATTCTGAAATAACAGAATTAGAAGAAGGCAATTCACAGGATAGTAAAGTTAGCCTGAATAATTCATAGCTAACTGTGGATAACTATTTCACTGACTATTTTCGTTCATTTGAGTATTTTTGTTGTCTTGACTGGCTCGAATAAAGTCGGTTCAGGCAGATTTTGATTGGTTCGCCCCCAAAAAGGGTATACCACCCCCTTGGTTTTACACTAGTTAAAAAAAGACGTCTGACTCAATCATAAAGCTAATGCAAGAGGACAAGCGATTGAATATTCTCAAGCACTTCCCAAAAGAGGGAATCAAATACGTGAGATGATGCCAAACGAACTCTTAGTTGCCTGGCATGACTCGTTAGTCTTCCTGCAATATGAAAGAGTTTGAAAACGAATTGTTGAAATGGTCGACCGTTTCATTTCCTTTGGAAAGGTCGCTTCTTTCATGAGATGGACCAAATTGTAGGCGATACAACTCATCATCATTCGGGCTTGATTCGCCACATAAGTTGAGCTGTCGGTCTTATCAAAGGAAAATCCATTCTTGATTTCTTTGATACAAATTTCCATCGTACCACGCTTTTGATACAGCTTAAATACAGTTTCGGCAGAGAGTCCATGAAAGTTAGTGACAATAAACTCATACTTAGTAAACAGAAGGTTTCCAGCTTCACGAGTCGCTTTTACAGCGACTTCTCGGGAAATATCCCAACTACCTGCTTGATAGTCCATAAGAAAATATTGGTGTTCGTCCTTAGTAAAGTCCGTCGTTTCTCCATAATGCACGCGGTGATGTGCGAGATCTTTCAGTTTATGATTCACTTTCAACCGAATCACATACTTGACTTGTTCTTCTTCACAAAGGGAATAGATCTCTGGTTTGGCAAAGCCACTGTCTCCACGAACAGTCAGAAACATCTCACAAGAATGTTTCTTGTGTTGACGGATAATAGCGGCTAAAAAGTCTTCTGCCGCATTGGACGTATAGACATTTCTAGGACGAAGTCGGGCATCTAAAAACAATCCAGTTAATCCGTCAAAAGCGACTAAAGGATGGTACCCATTGGTACCGTAATACGTCTTGAAATCTGTGTGTTCTTGATGGCCAAAGGTATCCGAGTGCGTAGAATCGATATCAATCACCATGTGTTGTGTGTTCGTATGGTGGATCCAATCATCTGCCAAGCCTTTGGCGATTTGTTGGAATTGAGCCACATTTTCTTCAGTCAGTTCATGAATAAAGCGAGAAATCATGGATTGAGAAGAGAGCTGATCTTTTCCAAGCCCTTGCTTTAGAATAGGATCTAGGCGTAGACGGTTCGCAGCGGAATCTTGTGGATAACCGGCGATGAGTTGTACGATTAGTTGCTTCAATATTTCTTCGTACTCATGAATACAATAGGCACGAGAATCATTTAAATGAAAGAACTCCTTAAGCATCTCATCAAACTTAATCTTGTGTAAAAACTCAAAAAGTAAAAGAAGTCCGGCATCATTAAACAATTGTCCTCCATCGTTTGAAACAATCATATTTGAGTTGAATTTCAGCGATTTTTCTTGTAAAGTTTCCATATAAGAGCACACCTCTTTTTGGTATTTGGGTTTTGGTTGACTTTACAATATCACAGAGTGTGCTCTTTTTGTATCTTTTTTACTTCACCCAACGGGTGAACAATGAATAGAGTGGTAAACGTTATTAATTCGGGATAAATGCTAGTTCTGACAAATAAGTATGAATAATTCAGGATGTATTTTCCATTAAAAGGTGGCTCTTTTGATAGTGGTGAGCAAGAATATATAAAAGCTGTAGATGACGTCACTTTTTCAGTGTATGAAGGAGAGACTTTAGGAATTGTTGGAGAATCTGGAAGTGGTAAAACAACCTTAGGACGTACAATGATCCGTTTAAATGAACCAACGGCGGGTGAAATTCTTTATGAAGGGGAAGATATATCAAATTTTTCGAGAAAAGAGTTGACTCCTTATCGGAAAGATATGCAGATAATTTTTCAAGACCCCTATTCATCCTTGGATCCAAGGATGACAGTCGGAGAGATTATTGAAGAACCTTTAGTTATTAAAAAAAAGTTAAGTCTTACTAAAAGAACTGAACGCGTAAAGAAACTCATGGAAATGTGTGGTTTAAACGAAAGTTTCATTAATCGTTATCCACATGAGTTTTCAGGCGGACAGCGGCAGCGTATTGGTATTGCTCGCTCCTTAGCATTGAATCCAAAAATGATAGTTTGTGATGAAGCAGTATCGGCTTTAGATGTATCTATTCAATCTCAAATCATGAATTTATTACTTTACTTACAACGGCGTGAAAATTTAACTTACGTTTTTATTTCTCATAACTTAAAGGTGGTCTACCACATGTCTGACCGAATAGCGGTAATGTATCATGGAAAAATTGTAGAACTAGCAGATCGTGAAGAATTATATTTCAATCCGATTCATGATTATACAAAATCATTACTCAAAGTAATTCCCAATGTTGAAAACGGGTATATTGCAGGTGGGAGTCAGATTAATTACGAAGCGAGTTTACCAGATGGATATTCATTTACTAAAATAATTGAAGACAATCAAGCTTTATACGAAGTAAAACCTGGACATTATGTATATTGTTATAAAAAATAGTAGGAATGGAGCAGATAAATGAATAAAGATTTGAAATATTTAGACACACAACTACCAGAGGATATAGCAAAACTAAAAGCCGTGGGTGAGTATGACCGAGTCGAAAGAATCATCGATAAACGCTTGGAAAAAGATTTACCGGTTGCTTTAAGAAAGAGATTAGAACAAGAAAAAGAAATACTACCTATTATTAGAGATTCTTATCCTCATACCTACGAGGCAGCATTATCATTATTTAAAGATAATATTGCCGATTTTAAAACCGAAGAATTCGAAAGTTTACGCGATGAAGATGCCTTAGATTGGGTATATTTGGATGGCGAAATTCATTTCCGAGAAAACATTTTACAAAATATTATGAAAACTCGTCCCAATTATGCCAAACGTTGTACTAACCCTGAATTACTAGATAAGCGCACAAATTTACTTAATGAAACAATGCATAAGATGAAAGAAAAAGGGGAATTGACTTATCATATTCGTTTACGTGCAACTTTGAAGGTGAAACCAGAGGCTCAAAAACCAGGAGAGAAAATTAGAGTTCACTTGCCTTTGCCGATTGAATATGCTCAAGTAAAGAACTTTAGACTCATTGATACATCTCATAAATCAGCTCTAGTGAATGAACCTGACCATCCAGCAAGAACCGTTTATTTTGAGAAAGAATATGAAGCGGACGAAGAGTTTTATGTGGAATATGAATTCGATAATCATATGGTGTATAAAAATCCTTTGCTGGAAGAAGTAGACGAAGCACAACCTACATTTTATACTGAAGAACAATTACCACATATTAAATTTTCACCTTATATCAAATCAGTAGCTAAAGAGATTATCGGGAATGAAACCAATCCTCTTGAAAAAGCACGTTTAATTTACGAATATATTACTAAAAATGTGATGTATTCGTTTGTCCGTCCTTATTACACCATTACAGATATTCCAACTTACGCTTTAACAGGTTTTAAAGGAGATTGTGGTATCCAAGCTCTTACTTTTATTACCTTATGTCGTGCAGTTGGAGTTCCAGCAAGATGGCAGGCTGGCTTATACACCAATCCAGAAACAATAGGAAATCATGATTGGGCTCAATTTTATGTAGCCCCATTTGGCTGGTTATATGCCGATACTTCTTTTGGTGGCTCAGCATACCGAACAGGTGAAGAAGAACGATGGAAATTCTACTTCGGGAACTTAGAACCATTCAGAATGCCAGCAGTATCCGATTTTCAACATGATTTTACACCTGCGTTAGATTTCAGTCGAAATGATCCGTATGATAATCAAAACGGAGAAGCTGAATTCGAAAGTGGAAAATTAACTTATAATGATATTGAAACAACGGAAGTCGCTATTGAAATTTATGAAAAGGAAGATTAATCGATGAAAATTACTAAAATTTCTCACAAAACAATTACTATTGAACCTATTGTAAGTTTCAAAATTGCGAGTTCAGATGATACTCGGACGGATACAATTATTGTAAAGGTTGAAACGGATGCAGGGGTTACCGGGTATGGTGAATCTCAGCCTTCGAAAGTTGTTACTGGTAATAACATAGAAGATGTAACAAATTTCTTAACGGAAATGGACAATACATTAAAAGGTGAAAATCCTTTAAACATCGGGCGCATACATGAAATCATGAACCGCCAATACAAAGGGAAGACTGCAGGAAAAGCTGGTATCGATTTAGCTTTATATGATATTTTAGGAAAACACACAGGCCTTCCAGTTTACCAATTGTTAGGGGGATCATCAAACCAGGTAGAATCAGACATGACAATCGGAATCGATGAACCTAAAGAAATGGCGAAACTTGCAAGACAATATGTCGATGAAGGATTTAATATTCTGAAAATAAAAGTTGGATTGAATGCGAAAGATGATATAGAAGCGATTCGTTTAATTCGAGAAGAAGTTGGACCAGATATCAGTCTCCGAGTGGATGCGAACCAAGGCTACTATAAGAAACAAGCCGTCCGTGTTCTAAATGAATTTTATAAGTATGGTGTGGAAGAAGTAGAACAACCTGTTCCATATTGGGATTATGAAGGTATGAAGTTTATTAAAGACAATGTAACACAACAAATTATGATGGATGAATCTGTCCTCTCACCCCAAGATGCATTTCGCGCGATTAAGGAAGAAGCATGCGATATCATCAATATTAAATTAATGAAATCCGGTGGCATTTATCCTGCCTTACAAATAAATGCGATCGCACAAGCTGCTGGCTTACAATGTATGGTAGGTTGTATGTCTGAATCCCGTATTGGCATTGCTGCTGGAGCAGCTTTAGCTGCTTCACAAAAAAATATTACGTATGCGGACTTAGATAGTTATCGTATGAGTAAAGAGGTTCCCGGCATTAAGAGTGATTTCACGCAAGAAGGTGGAATTATGACTTTGTCAGAAAAACCAGGACTAGGATTAGATATTGATTTAGAATTTTAATATTTAGTCTACAATCATATTATTAATCCCCCCAAAAAGTTAGTCATTTACTCTAACTTTTGGAGGGATTTTTATTGTCTTTAATATACGACTTAAATTAGAAAAGCAAACTCTTCGATGATTTTTTGTTCTAAGGATACACCGTTTTACTTCATTAATTGTTTGGCGGCAGTTAACCTAGGTGGTGGGCCACAGACTGGCCAAGTAGCTTTTTCATACATTTCTTCTAGATTTTCATCTGCAATGTTTCAAAGGTAAATTGTATTGAGTATTTACAGTTACCACCTTGCTCTAAAGCATCTACAATTATTGGCCTTTTATTTATAGCTTTAAGCAAACTAATCGCATTTGTTGGCCTTCCCTCTAATACAACTATTAGCACATCATTGTAAAGCTCTAAGTAGTTCATCAGTGATTACTCCTTCCAATTCTTAAAAAGACTATGTTATTAATTACACCACAAACTAACCTAAGTTTTAAAAAATAGACAAAAACCATTTCTTGCATGTATCGAGTCATATAGACTGCAAATTATTATCATCACTTATGATACGGTTCATTCCGCATAATCCGAAAGGCTCGATAGACTTGCTCTACTAATATCAGTCGCATCAGCTGGTGAGGGTAGGTCATTTTTCCGAATGAGATGGTTGTGTCGCTGCGCTTCATGACGGCTTCGCTTAATCCTAGTGAGCCACCGATGACAAATACGATCTTGCTGCTGCCGTGGATCATGAGCTGTTCGATTTCTTTGGCGAAAGATTCAGAGGTGCGTTCTTTTGATTCGATCGCCAATGCAAAGACATAAGCCTGATCCGGTATTTTGGCCAGAATCCGTTCCCCTTCTTTATCTTTCACCTGAACCATTTCTGCTTCGCTCAGATTCTCCGGTGCTTTTTCATCCGGGACTTCTACCATTTTTATTTTTGTATAGGCACCAAGTCGTTTGGTGTATTCCTCGATGCCTTTCTTCAGATACTTCTCTTTCAGTTTTCCTACTGAGACTATAGTGATATCCATAACCGACTCCTTTTAAACCTGATCCAGAATTTTCGCCAGGATGCGTTTCATTTCAAAGTATTCTTCTTCTTCAAGCTTTATTTCTTTTGTAAATGCCAGAGGGACTTCTGCGATTTCAGACTCCAGCGCTTTTCCTTTTTCAGTCAGACTGACTTCGACCACGCGCTCATCCTGAAATGACCGTGCCCGCTGGATCAGTCCTCTTTCTTCCATACGCTTGAGCATCGGTGTGAGTGTGCCTGAATCAAGAAACAGTCTTTCGCCAAGTGCTTTGACTGATAAGGTGTCTGTTTCAAATAAAACCAGCAGCACCAGGTACTGCGGATACGTTACGTTGAATTTTTCCAGTAAAGGACGATAGATTTTCGTAAATTGTCTCGTTGCTGCGTAAAGCGGAAAGCATAGCTGATTGTCCAGTTTTAATATGTCTAATGTCATCTCGTTCACTCCTTCCCTATATTATAGCAATTTACTTTTTAAGTTCCTATAGTTTGACACGGATAATTTAATTGTGTACAATATAATTGCAATCAATTAAAAAGAGGAAAGAGGTTACAAATATGGGACTCGCATTATATACTGCATCATCTACAGCGACAGGCGGACGTAAAGGTCATGTCAAATCGTCAGACGGCACACTCGATTTAAATTTGTCTTTACCAAAAGGATTAGGTGGAAAAGAAGAAGCAGGCATGACCAATCCGGAACAGCTCTTTTCTGCAGGATATGCCGATTGTTTTGACAGTGTGCTTCAGATGGTTGCACGTCAGGCTAAAATGAAAACAACATCTTCTGTTACAGCTAACGTCAGCATTGAGAAGAAACTGAAAGGTTTCGGGTTAAGTGTTGAATTGGCTGTTGAAATCGAAGGGGTATCTCAAAAAGAAGCAGAAGAATTGGTTAATCAGGCCCACCAGGTCTGTCCGTATTCACGTGCCATTGAAGGCAACGTCAAAGTCAAGAAAACAGTTAAAGCAATCTAGTCTTTTCTTATCCACAGTTCTCCTCTTTGATCTCTCAGGCTTCCCCTGGGAGATCTTTTTAGTTTTCCACCCTCTTTCCACACTTATCCCCAAAGTTATCCACATATCCACAGGTTCTGTTCCCGTTTTTTC
The DNA here is from genome assembly GCF_900101165.1 of Alkalibacterium thalassium. GTDB lineage: Bacteria > Bacillota > Bacilli > Lactobacillales > Carnobacteriaceae_A > Alkalibacterium > Alkalibacterium indicireducens. The sequence continues at coordinate 13,757 of NZ_FNFK01000025.1, forward strand.
GAGTGATTCATACATTTTTACCGAAAAAGTAGATTGTTTGCTTTTAAAGTTATGCACAGTTTTACACAGCTCTATTTTTTCCTCTCTGAAACATAAAACCTTATAGTACCAACGTTTAAAAGATACATTTTGTTATGCTAAAAAAAGTTATACACACCGGGTTTGTGCACTGTGTATAACTTTTTCAGCAAATCTTTGATATACCGGGCTTCTATTTTCCACTTTCCACACCCGAACAAGGTTATCCCGAAAGTTATACACAAAACGAGAAAAGCGGAACATGTCAGCCCTGACACCTTCAAAAAATAGTGGGTGTGGCCCTGAATTGCTGTGCCTCTAGCATTTTCAATGCGTAGAGGCAGAGTATGCGTCAGAAGAGCATCCTGCGCAATAGGTCCACCCATCTTTTTTTGAACGGTGTCAGACTTGTCCTTACAAGTTGTAGTGCTTTAGCACGTACAACTATTGTTGAGATCGACCGAGCGCTAGCGAGTAGTGTAGCTAGACAGTATGAATTATCATACGAAACTTAAGCTTCTTTTCAAAAAAATACACAGCCCTTTATCAGCAGCTGTGTATCCCCAGATTTTCAGTTTATATCATTTCTTCTGAACTTCGCATGGTGATCGTTGTGGATTGCAGTTCACCATCCCGGTAGAACTCGACTTCCACTTCCTGACCAATTTCTGTATCGTAGATTTCCTTTCTCAGTTCGATTCCGTTCTGAACGTCTACCCCATTGAATGAAACAATCACATCATTGGCTTCCATTCCGGCATCTGCGGCTGCGCTACCTGTTGCGACTTCAGCAACTACGACGCCTCCATCGATATCTTCAGGCAGATTCAGGATAGCCTGCTGCTGTTGTGGAGAGACCATGGACAGATCGACCATGCCTATACCTAGGAGCGGTCTGACGACTTCTCCATTTTCTTCAAGCTGATTGATGATATCGACCGCATCATTACTTGGAATGGCAAAGCCCATCCCTTCGATTGTAGACGATGAGATTTTCATTGAGTTGATCCCGATAACTTGTCCGGCTATGTTGACTAGTGGACCACCGGAGTTCCCTGGGTTGATAGCTGCGTCGGTCTGGATCGCTGTCATTTCCCAATCCATTTCACCATCCATATTGGTATCGACAGGTACCGTACGTTCAACGGCCGAAATAATGCCTGATGTCACCGATGTCGCAAAGTTCGTCCCAAGAGGTGAACCAATAGCTATAGCCGGTTCTCCAACGGTCAGATTCCCAGAATCTCCGAATTCAGCTACCGTTGAAACTTCTTCCGAATCAATTGATAGAACGGCCAGGTCTGTCCAGACGTCTGCACCGATGACGGTTGCTTCAACACGTGTGCCGTCTTTAAATAGGACTTCAATTGCATCCGATCCTTCGATTACGTGATTATTTGTAAAGACGTAGGCAGTGTCTCCGTCCACTTTATAAACGGCACCGCTTCCTGTTCCTGCCTGAAGAAGATTTTCTTCATCATCCTCGGTCGCCTCGGTTTCTCCATACCATCCCCATGGAGTGGTTCCTGTACGCTGGAGATTGATGATCGATACCGCCGCATCGTTAATGACATCGACCGCATCCGTGATACCTGATGAGACGTCTACACGCATTTCAGAGACGGTTACTCGTCCGTCTTCGTCTACCACACCATTTTGAGTATCTTCTTCCAGTTCAGTTGTTTCATTATCTAACAAGTCACACCCGACAAGAAAAGAGGATGTAAGCATAAGTGCTAAAAATGATGACCATTTCTTAGTTTTAGTTTCCATCGTTGTTCCTCCTACTATATAAAAGTATGTTTACTGTATCACCTATTTTTGTTCAATAAGTGAAGTGTTTATTAAAAAACTATCTGTTATTTTCAGTTTAACATATTTTGTAATTTTACAGTATTCTAACGGTCTTTGATCTATTGTTTCCTCCCTTATTATAATAATTTTTCTTCGATTGGCAAGAGTGATTTTCATGAAAATCACGTCCTATTCTGTCCTGGTTTTAGTTAACCAGGCTCACTATCTGCAGGCCCGTCGAATGGGATTGATTCCACTTGTTAACCGCACAGGACATAACTGAAGCTTGTCTAAAAATTAAGGGGGGGAAATGTCAGTAAACTGTTTCTACTTGTAGCTTATCCCCATTTCCATACTCGCAGCTGCCACTAGACCAGGTCTAATTATACCTTATTCTCAAAAAGGATTCCAAACTGCCACTAGCCCCCTTTTAGCGGCACCTTAATCTATCTATGGATCTCAAACTGCAGCTAAACGCGTTCTAATGACAGCTTATTCCTACAATAGATGCTAAACTATCATTAGATTCCCCCTAACGAGACCTTAACAGTACGTCTACCGCCTGAACTATAGCTAGACGACCAACTAACGGCATCTCAGCCAAGCGACTAAATCGTAAACTAAAACTAGCCCGCCCTACACCCACAAAGCCCTTCAAGATTGGAAGATTTGAGGCACTCAAATCTGACCCCTTAAAAAAAGCACTGGACGGCAGGAAAAAGTCTTCCATATGGTCTGGTGCTCCATAAACTCTTATTCAGTTGTTCCTAAAGGGTGAACAGGTCGCACGGTTCCACCGGATCTGTGTCGAAAAGTCTGAACCGGTGATTGACGCCTGTGTCTTTTCTGACTAGGATGTCTTCTACAGTCGAGTGTGCGATTTCCTTCACGTTGTTTTCTTTGCTTAGATGCCCTAAGTACACGCGCTTGGTCCGGTCCCCGACAATTTCTGCCAGAGCCAGCGCGCCGTCTTCATTGGATAAGTGGCCTTTGTCCCCGATAATCCGCTGCTTCAGCGACCATGGATAACGCCCCATTCTCAGCATGCTCACATCGTGATTGCTTTCAAACAGATACGCTTCTGCATCTTTCACATAGTCGCGCATACGGTCGCTCACGTAACCCGTATCCGTCAGCATCACGAACCGTTTATCGTCTTTCTGAAACGTGTAGAACTGAGGATCGATGGCATCGTGAGAGACGCCGAAACTGGAGACATCAATGTCACCGAGTGTCAATGTCTTGTCGATGGAAAAGTGATTCTTCTGTTCAACTTTCAGATTACCCAGTTTGGACTCCATTGCTTTCCAGGTCTTTTCATTGGCATAGACGTCCAGGCCATATTTACGCGCCAGGATACCGACGCCTTTGATATGATCTGAATGCTCATGCGTGACCAGGATCGCATCAAGATCTTCCGGTCGTCTGCCAATTTTACTTAATAATTCAATGGCTTTTTTTCCGCTGAATCCGCAGTCCACCAGAAGGCGGGTGCTGCCTGATTCGACGTAAGTGATATTACCGGTACTGCCGCTTGCCAGTACACTGATATTCAAGCCGGATTGTGCTGTTTCCATCATGACTACTACCTCTCCCTGCAAATACTCATTGTCCATCTTACACCATCTGTCAGCATCTAGGCAAGGTCATGCGGGTAGTCGTCACATTAACGTCCAAATTAGTCTTCAGAGTCGTCCAACTCTTCTGGATCGACCGGGATAACCGGTTCAGTTGGTTCTGTTATGATTGTCCGCTCAATGGCATCCACTCTCAGCACACGTTCACCACCGGCATCTATGACTGGAATATACCATATCGGCCCATACATGCTCAAATCTTCAAGATGAAGCGTGCGCTGATACGATAGAATCGGCTGTCTGACGGTCGTATTGGAGCTGATGGCATTGTTCTGGAACAGAACTTCGACGGCCTGACGGTCAGTGATGATTTCCATCGGGCTGCCTTGCGTCGTCATTGGTCCGGCATAGCTCTGCTGGTAAGAAATGATGTTGCCGTCACTCCCGTAAAAGAGAGAAATTTCCGACGTACCGTCAGCTACCGGGATGCCTTCGACTATCTGAGCATACACGAATCGGTTCTCAGATTTATCGTAACGCAGGAAGGTGTACTCACTCCCGAAAAGGACCGCTCCACTGGTGATGAATTCATCCAGAACGTCATAATCGGCTGCTGTAAATCCATCATCTGGATTCCCTTCTATTTCGATCGGATCGGACAGGATACTCGTATAAAGTGACCCGTCCTGAGCAATCGATCCGGCCTGGTTTTCGAGCTGATCGCTGTTTTCCTCGAGCAGGTTGTTCCGGTCGGCCTGGACATAGTAGACTTCTCTAACTTCTTCTGTCAAGTTCGGCAAGTCGATCCCGATCTGTTCCATTTCTCTCATCAAGTTGATCTGGTCAGGTGCCGTCGATGCGTGCTGCAGATCGCTCCGGTTCAGAAAACTGATCAGCAGGTAGATATTCAGAAGCATAAAGGTCATGAGAAAGATGTTTTCGATTTTCTTAAAGTCCATTATGCATCTCCTCCTGTAGCTGAATGTAACGATTCAGCTCATACCAGACATTGTCTGACTGCACGTACCAGTTCGGTTCAAAATGAACGACACGGCTGTCTTCTTCACTCTGGACCCAGGTTAGCCCTTTCCTGATATTCTGTACAGGATCCAGACCGGGGCCAGTATTCTCTAATTGTTCAACGACACTGACTCCGCTTGGAAGAGTTTTAGCAGTTTCTCCACCTAGGGTCAGAGGGGTCTGAACGACCCTCAGCGGCACTCTCAAATTACTCAAGCCACTTTCCACTACAGTAATGAGGACTGATGATTCCAGCTGCTGCGTACTGAAGACTGGATAGCCTTGAATATAGCGCTGAAAAGTTACTTCACTGGTTCCATGTGTGTACTGCTGGTAATGGATCGTTTCTGTCCAGTTCTCGACTTGTCTCAGTTCCTGGAAACTGCTGAGCAGACGCTCACTGAATGTCATCTGCCCCATGTCAGTCCGCTGTCTCAAATAAGTCAACGTATTCACTGCATCATTGATTCGTACTTCCGTCGTCAGATCGATATAGCGCGTCGTCTGTCCAGTCCGTCTGGCATCGACCTCTGACGTATCCGCAAAGAACTGATTGATATACAGGTTGTTCGGCAGGCGTTCAACCAGATAGTCCTTGTACTCTATTTCTACTTCATCAGCTGAGAGATAGGTGAATGAGTCGCCAAGAGCAACAGTTTCCACTTCAATAAACTGATTGTTTGCGGCGAACAGCAGCTCATTGATGATTTCCGAAGTGAAATTCGATTCAGACACTGTGTAGTTGATTTCATTACTGACATCGTAAAATCCGATATTCTCAATATTATCTCGGTTCAAATAGAATCGGTTGAAGATACGGTTCTCATAATCGGTCGGCAGATCATCGAAAGCTTCTTCGAACAGACCGAACGGAATGGGCGCATCAAAGACGAACTCCACCCACTCCCCCGTAGCTAGCTTGTCCTGATAGGCTTCCCGACTAAGGCGCTGAGGGTTGTTTACCTCACCAAAATTCATGGTATTAAAATACTCTTCGATCCAGTCCCTGGTATGGAACGCATTGGCTTTCTGTTTGCTTTCATTGATCGAGCGGTGCCAGACGATCTGATTGGGTGCAAAGACCTCTGTCAGTGTCCGGTCGACGAGGGAGGCTGGAACGAATCCACTTCCTCCTGAAGCAGGTTCTCTGAGTTCCCCGCCGGCTGTCCATAGCTGAAAGCTCAGAAACAGGCTGATGCCTATAAGCACGATCAGCAGCACATGTTTAATTCTGGACCAGGTCATACCCACTCATCCTCCTCTTCAAATGGCACATAAGGAAGCGACAGATAAAAGGTCGTTCCTTTTCCTTCTTTACTTTCAGCCCAGATGCGGCCACCATGCTGTTCAACGACCTCCTTGGAAATCGCCAAGCCCAAGCCGCTACCGCCCATTGCGCGGGATCTTGCACGGTCGACACGGTAGAATCGGGTAAAGATCTTGTTCAAGTCGGCTTTCGGAATCCCCATTCCTTCGTCTGAAATGCTGATGATCACTGCATCGTCAGTCTTCTGCATGCGGCCAGTAATGGTTCCGCCATCCGGTGAATATTTGATTGCGTTGTTCATGATATTGTCGAGCACCTGAATCATGCGGTCAGGATCCACCTCAACGAAGATCGCTTCTCTAAGCAGCTCTTTATGAATACGATAATTTCTCGTCTCGTATTCCGCTGAATGGATCAGCATGTCAAAGCGGTTCAGGACATGATCGAGCATTTCAGTGATATCCACGATTTCAAGTTCAAGAGAACTCTTTCCTGAGTCGATGCGAGACAGGTGAAGCAGATCCTGGATCATTCGAATCATCCGGTCTGTTTCATTCTGCGTCACTTCCAGGAACCGCGGAGCAAGTTCAGGGTCTTCCCAAGCCCCATCTGCCAGTGCTTCAATATAGCTGCGCATACTGGTCAGAGGTGTTCTCAATTCGTGGGAGACATTGGATACGAACTGTTTTCTTTCTTCATCGATACGTTCCTGCTCAGTGACATCGTGCAGCACACAGACAATTCCGCTGATGAAGCCGGACTCTCTCTGGATAAGAGAGAAGGAAGCTCTCAGCAGTGTCGCTACACCGCCTTCGCTTGCATTGACCAGGACATCATCCTGCTTTTCAAGAATCGTTCGGAGTGTAATTTCTTCTTCAACATTCAATACGGATAATAGATTTTCTCCAATGGCTTCTTCATCCGTTCGTTCCAGCATCGTCTGAGCCATATCATTGATAATGATGATTTTTCCTCGTCTGTCGGTCGCAATGACACCATCGGTCATATGAGTCAGGACACTGTTCAGACGGCGTCTTTCCGCATCGATGGACTCCTGAGCTTCAGCTACATCATCAGACAAGTCATTGATCAGCCCTGCAAGCTGTCCCAGTTCATCTTCGCCGTAGACCTTCAGCGTTCCTGAATAGTCCCCATCAGCGATCTGACGGGTCTGGATCTGCATCTCTTTAATCGGTTTAGTCAGTGCACGGGATACCATATTAGCCAGAACTAAAGATAGAATAATTGCGACTGCACTGGACTGCAGGAAAATCCACGTGATCTGAGAAATCTGTGCATACACCGATTCGATGTTGCTTTCCATTAAAATAGCGCCAAGAAACTGTCCATCATCCGCATCCGAAAAGACGGGTTCAACCACTTTCCATCTCCGGTTGTTCGTTACCGGATCGATCACCTGTCTAGGGACCGTCGATTCAGTAAACAGCGCCTGTCTCAAATCCACATCATCTGACAGCTGCCCGATGATGTTCTGTTGAGTACTGTCACTTGTTCCGACGACTACCAGATCATCATTGACGACCTGAAGATCGGTGATGCCACTGCCTGAAAAGTCGGTCAGCAGGCTGTTGATCTCCTGAACCGGATCGACTTCATTGTCCTCAGTGTTATTGGCTTCAAGCTCTAGCAAAGGCAAGATCGCACTTTCCAGAAAGCTCATCTGAACTTGTCTGTCTTCCTGGAAATTGGCGACCAGCTGTCTCTCAATCTGGGTAATAAAATTCGCCCCGATTAGCTGCAGGGCGAATACAAGTAATAAGACTATGACAAAGACGATCTTTGTATTGATAGACTGATAAAATCTGATTTTTTTCTTCATAAATCACTACTTCTCCTGTTGTTCAGGACTTCTTAAATAATAACCTACTCCTCGTCGAGTTACTAAGAACGTCGGGTGACTTGGGTTGTCTTCGATTTTTTCACGCAGACGTCTGACGGTTACATCGACGGTTCTGACATCTCCGAAGTAATCGTATCCCCATACTGTTTCCAGTAAATGTTCACGAGTCATGACCTGACCGATATGTCTGGCCAGATAATGAAGCAACTCGAATTCACGGTGAGTCAGTTCGATCGTATCTCCACGTTTGGATACGATATAGGCATCCGGGTGGACAGTCAGATCGCCAACTTCGATGTCATTGGTTTCTTCCTTGACCGGCTCATTGCTCTGAATAGACGACTGACGTCTGACATTCGCCTTTACGCGGGCAACCAGTTCACGGTTGGAAAATGGCTTGGTCACATAGTCATCTGCGCCCAGTTCCAGACCAAGGACTTTGTCGATCTCCTGATCTTTCGCAGTCACCATGATGATCGGCGTGTCTCTAGTCTTGCGTACTTCACGGCAGACTTCCAGGCCATCCATTTTTGGAAGCATCAGATCTAAAACGATCAGATCCGGATTCTCCTCTTCCACTTTTTCTACTGCCTCTTCACCATCATATGCGGTGACGACTTCGAATCCTTCTTTTTCTAAATTAAATTTCACTATATCTGAAATCGGCTTTTCATCGTCGACGACTAATATTTTTTTCAAAGGCGTTCCTCCTCAGAAACATTTTACTTGCTCAATCAAAATCATAGAATCTGTTCCTCTAGATTATACCGCACCTGAAGGTCAGGTTCAATTTAAGGTGAATCATTGATTCATCTGCTTAAACCAGATGAACGGTCAGTGCGACCGAGTCGTTGGCTTTGACCGCTTTATCTGGTCTGATTTCCAGAGATGCGACAGACGGATGATCAAGAATAATCACCGGAATAACCGGCTGGAACCCTCTATCTTCAATTAACTGCTTGTCGAACTCGGCCAGCTTCTGTCCTTTTTCAACAGTCATATTCCGTTGAACAAACGTTTTAAACCCCTCACCGTTCAGTAGTAAGGTATCGATACCGATATGGATCAGTACCTTGATTCCTTCTTCGGTTTCTATATAATAGGCGTGTTTGGCATCGGCTACCTCGATCAGCTTGCCACTTACCGGTGCATAAACTGAATCTGATGTCGGGATGATTGCAAAGCCATCGCCGATCATCTTCGCTGAAAACAGCTCATCAGGCACTTCTTCAATAGTGATAACCCCTCCATCGGTTACCGAAAAGACGTCCATCGTATGAGCCGATTCACTGATTTCATGTTCTCCAAATTCAGCTGGTTGATTCCCCATAGTTTTCTCCTTTTTCATTCAATAACAAACTGCATTGTAGATGCTACTATTCTAACAATTAAAGCCATTTCAAGCAATGTCTTTTGAAAATAGCGTTTTGGTTGGTCTTTATTCGTCTTCGTGGTATTCTATTTATATAAAACCGCCGACAGGCAGCATATGCAAAGGAGGGGCAAAATGGATTTAGGATATATCCTTTCTCTCGTCATTTTAGGTGTGTCACTCGTTGTTCTTATCGTCATGGGCTTTTTAGCTATGAAGAAAATGAAACCGACTTTGAAAAACATCGAAGACACCAAAGAAGTGGTCAACGGACACATCGATCATTTCACGCGTGAAGCAGAAGTCATGCAGGAAAAAGTCGGCCATATTATGGCTCGGGTCGATAACACTAAGAATGTTGCGGAGATCAAGATTCAAAATTTTGACGAACTTTCAGACAGTGCAGCCAGTCTTTCCGAATCTCTCATGTACCTGAAAGAACACGGAGTTGAGTATTCAAAAGGCATCGCTGAAAACAGCTACAAGGAATTGAAAACAGACGGACCCCGTTTAGCCAGAACATTCAAACTGGCTTTCAAGAAAACGGTCGATAAACAGAAACAGCGGCACAAAACCGGACACGCTGATCAGCTGCCCGCTGTAGTCAATCATCAGTTAACTGAAATCGAAAGGTAGGAGACATCTATGCCAAAAGTAAGTTTAACCAAAGCCGTATTATTGAGTGCCGCATCAGCCTTTACTGCTCTGCTGCTTGCACCGAAACCAGGAAAAGCATTCCGCCAGGATCTTAAAGAGGAAGCTCTTAAATTAAAGGACACCGGTGAAGAAAAAGCCCACGAGCTAGTGGATGACTTCAAAGCGTCTTACATGGAAGCTGAAAGAGAACTGGAGTCTGAACAAGCTAAACTGGATGCCAAGCAGGCTAAGCTCAGCCAGACGATTGAAGAGATTGAAAGAGATCTGGCTCGAAGTGAAGCTGAGAATCAGGATGACACCGTCGTTGTGGATCCGGCAGCTGCCAGTCATGCGATGTATGCAGATGACAAAACCGCTGACGTGAAGAATACACCGCTTGAACCTGAACAGGATCAGGCTATTCCTAAAGATAAAGTAGACGAAGCTCTACATGACAACTACTTGTCAGACAATGAAGACTTCCAGCTCGATAAAGACAATCTAGCTGACGAAGAAGATGCTTCTCACAAAACAAATCCGAATAACTAATAGAATAGAGTTTGAAATCAGGCACCGGATTGCGGATTACTGCAGTCCAGTGCCTTTTTGAATGTTTCGGGCTGGATTCCTGTATTGTCGGGTATGGTTGGATTTGGGGGACGAAAGGTCCATAAAAAGATATATGGACCTTTCGCACCACACACAAGGTCTCCAATGCCTCATAAATCGGTATTATGAAGCATCTGACGAGTATGAGGCGTCCCCAACACCTCACAACATACAGATATGAGTCATTCGACTCATTCTATTCAGAAAACCCAACCCAATTAGGACTGAAAAATTCTCCATGAGATTTTTCTTCAGCCTTTTATGTCCTTGTCCTCTTTTACGCATAAAAAAGCGGGAGAAATCATCTGCTGACTTCTCTCGCCTTCTCTCTTATTATTCTGTTTTTCTGACCCACACGGAAATAGATTCTGCATTGACAGGGAAAGTGGCTTTCCCTTCTTCATCGATTTCGATTTCTTCATCTCTGTTGTTCATCAGGTCGACATAGACCTCATTAGCATGCAGTTCGCCAACAGACATTTCCTTAAATCCTTCGTCTCCATTTGACATGATGACCGCACACCCTTCAGGATGCTCGTCGTTTCCTGTTCGGGTAAAACCGATACAATTTCCGTGATCCAGGTAATTGTACTGTTCACCGTACGCGTAATCTTTTCTCGCTTTCAAAAGCAACTCAATTTCTCTGCGACATCCATCGTAGTCGACGTCTCCCTTGTACCCATAATAGTCGCTATAGAATACACACGGGTAGCCGTAGTAGCTTAATAGAATAAAGCCGTATGCCAGAGGTTTGAACCACGGCTCGACGTACGATTCCAGAGACTGCCCCGGCTGAGAATCGTGATTCTCAACAAAAGTGACCGCCTGTTCAGCATTCGCCTTGTAAAGTGTCCCGTCCAGAAGACGTCTCAAGTCGAATGCATTGTGCTGCTTGGATGCTTCATGAAGCGCATAGTGGAAACGTACATCCATCATGGAAATGGAATAATTATGTTCTTCCAGATACTCCTCAAGATAATTATAGCGCTGATGCCAGTATTCCGCTACGAAGAAGAACTCTTCGCCATGAACCTCTCTGACATCTTCGATCAGTTCTCTCATGAACTGGCTGTCTATATGTTTTACTGCATCCAGCCTGATTCCATCGATATTTGTTTCTTCGATGAACCAGTGGATCCATTTTTTCGTTTCTTCAACGACTTCAGGGTGACTGTAGTCGATATCTGCAAACATCAGGTAGTCAAAATTACCGAACTCGGTGGAGACGTTGTCATCCGATGCCCAGCCTTTGTCTTCTCCTTCGATTCTGTAAATGCCTTGCTCTCCTGTAATCGTGTCTTCTGATACCCCTGAAAAATGGTACCAGTGCCATTCAAAGTCAGAGTACTTGCCTTCCCTGCCTGGAAAGTTGAAATACGTCCAGGACTCGATTTCGCGTGTATCGCCTATGGCATCGTGACGATTCTCCGGATCGACAGGTGTGGCTTCGAACCGTTCAGTTCCATCTGCCCCTGCCTTATGGTTGAAGACGACATCGGCATAGACATGAATCCCCTGTTCGTGCAGTGCCTCAATTGCTTCCAGCAGTTCGTCCTTAGTCCCGTACTTGGTGCGTACCGTTCCCTTCTGATCAAATTCTCCCAAGTCATAGAGATCATAGATACCATACCCTACATCATCCTGACCGACTGATTTAAAACAGGGGGGAATCCATACTGCCGTGACACCAATCTCGCTCAGGTGCTCAGCATCCTCTTTCAATCGTTTCCAGTGCTTACCATCATTTGGCAAGTCCCATTCAAAGTACTGCATCATTGTTCCATTCATTGATATGTCTCCCCTTTTAGCTGTCTTCTAAATTAAAGACACACTGTATCTTTTAATTTTACCTTTCACTCTACTTAAATACAAAAGTTATCACTTTCTGCATAAAAAATCCGCCCTCCATTTAAATCAATGAAGAGGCGGATTAAGTTTGTATTATGCTCGTTTTCTCCATATTCCTGGAGAAAATAGAATGAGTATAGGTAAAATTTCCAATCTTCCCATAATCATAGATATGGAAAGAACGATTTTGTTCAGCGGACTAAAGAAAGAGTAAGATGAGTCTGGGCCAACAACCCCGAATCCAGGGCCAATATTGTTGAAGTTTGCCGCCACCGCACTGAATGACGAGGTAAAGTCATCAACTTCCAGACTGATCAGGAGGAGCACACAAGCGAATACCATAATATAGACTATCAGATAGTTCGCAATCGCTTTGAGCATTTTTCCTTCAATTGCCTTGTGTTCAAAATGGACACTGACTAGTCGGTTAGGGTAGGCATTTCTCTGTAGCTCAGAGAAAGCAGTTTTGATGAGAATAGCAACACGTGAGACTTTTATCCCCCCACCGGTAGATCCAGCCATGCCTCCAATAAACATGGTGAACAGAAGAATCATTCTTGAGAACAGCGGCCACGTGTTGAAATTATCAGTAGAAAACCCTGTTGTCGTCATGATGGAAGTCACACTGAAGAAACTGTGACGCAAAGCCTCTCTGTGGCCATAGGCGGTCATGCTCAACTGAACTGTGATGAGAATAATTGCTCCACCGACAAACCCCAGATACCATTTCAACTCCTCACTTTTGAATACTTCTTTAAAATGACGGGTCAGCGCCAAAAAGTATAGATTAAAGTTTGCTCCAAATACAAGCATGCCTATACCAAGAATCACCTCAATCACTACATTATCATAAGGAGCTATACTGCCGTTGCGCATACTGAATCCACCTGTTCCTGCTACACCAAAAGCATGGATGATCGCATCAAACAATGGCATTCCGGCTAAAAACAATGCTGCAATCACTATGATTGTGAATAGAATGTAAATATAATAAAGAATTTGAGCAGACTTCGATAACCTTGAAACGATTTTTCCAAATGTAGGTCCAGGAACCTCAGCTTTCATGATATGCACAGTTTCTGATTCCATATGAGGCAGAACTGCCAGTGCAAAAACCAGCACCCCCATCCCACCAATAAGATGAGTAAAGCTTCGCCAAAACAAGCTCGATCGGGATAGAGCCTCAACATCATCAAGGATACTGGCCCCAGTAGTTGTAAATCCACTGGTCGTTTCGAAAATAGCATCAGTTAACGAGGGGATGTCTCCATTAAGAACAAAAGGAAGAGCTCCGAAAAACGAAAGAACTATCCAGGATAAGGAGACGATGACAAATCCTTCTTTTGCGTATAAATTTTTTACTACGGGCTGTTTTTTTGTAAAAAGATAGCCGATAATTCCTGTTACCAGAGCTACAACCAGAAAGCTCAAAGAATAACGGATTGATTCTCTATATATAAGACTTACAACTATAGGAAAAAACAGCAGCAATGCTTCAATCTGCATAAGTCTTCCTATAATGTATGCGACCATTGGTTTATTCACTTGTGTTCCTTCCTATGCTAAAATATCTTCTATATTTTCAAGACGCTTCTTAGTCGTGACGACAATTACCTGATCATCCGGTTTGAGAAAGTCCTTACCACTTGGGAAAATTGTTTTCTTTCCTCTGATGATATAGGCGATCAGTAAGTTATCTTTCATTTTCAAATCCTGAAGTGTGTGATTAAGAACTTTAGATTGTTCAGGTACTCGAAATTGTATAGCTTCTACCTGATTATCAGCAATCCTGAAGAGTGCCTCTACATTTGATCCATCATTTGATTGAAGAGATCGGACAAATCTAAGGATTTCATTAGCTATCAGACGTTTCGGAGTGATAATGGACTGAAGGCCAACATTTACTAACAATTTAAGGAGATCTGTTCTACTTACTTTAGTGATTACTTTTTTTGCTCCCTGATTTAATGCAAATAGAGAAATAAGGAGATTCTCCTCGTCTACCCCGGTAAGACTGATGACTGTATCGTATAGCTCGATTCGTTCTTCCTTCAAAAATTCCTGATCGGTTCCGTCTCCTTCGATTACCACTACACGAGGATACTGTTCACTCAACTCTTTTGCGACGTCATGATTGGCTTCGATCACTTTCAGTTCAATGTTCATTCCTGAAAGCATATCCAGTAGATAATGAGCCACTCGTCCCCCACCTACAATCAAAGCAGAACGAATCTTGTGCTGTCTATGTCCGCATTTTCTATATAATTTCGTCAGATCTCTTTTGTTACCTGTAACGAAGATCCGGTCTCCCGTTTCCAGTTGGGTGTCTCCACTAGGTATGAATACATAATCATCTCTGGATACCGCACAGACCAGCACATTTCCGAAGTTCTTCTTGAAATCTCCTAAGAAACTGTTGGAAAGCTGATTATTTCTCTTCACTTCTATTTCAACGATATTGACTTTCCCGCCGGCAAACTGCTCGACACTGAGTGCTTCTGAATAGCGAACGACTCGAGTAATATCCTTAGCAGCTTCCAGTTCGGGATTGATCATCATTGTAATACCCAATCCTTCACGCATGAAGTTCATATGTCCGGCGTATTCAGGATTTCTTACTCGGGCAATTGTATGTTTAGCACCTAGTTTTTTGGCTATGATTGATGAAATAATGTTAATCTCATCTTGTGGTGTAACAGCTATAAAAATATCACATGTAGCAACATTTGCGTCTACTTGTGAATCGTAACTTGCTGAATTTCCGACGAGACCTGTAATATCATTTTTACTTATAATTCTATCCAGCTTCCACTCGTTCTTTTCAATCAGTACAATATCATTACCTTCAAGCGAGAGTTCTCTGATGAGAACTTCTCCCACCTTCCCTCCACCTGCAATCACTATATTCATTATGCAGACTCCTTTTTACTAAATATCTTCTTCATCATAGCAGAAATAGGAGTCTTTTCAATATTCATCTGTTGTGTGTATGTGTCAAGACTTTGGCGGAAACTTTTTTTTCTAGAGATGGTAACTCTTCAATTTTAATATTAAAATGGCTCATTCTGTGTGTTTCATTACCCAAACATTTTCTTCAGTTGTCCCATTGGACTTGATGTGGAACTATAATTAGCTATTTCTCCCATTTTAACGCCTATAGAAGGACGATTAATCTTTTTCAAAACAGCTCTAACAGCGCCTTTAAATTCAGGGACAATGGTTTGTTCAAATGCAGGTAGTTCGGCTCTTAAAGCTTCTAAAAGCGTTCCGTTTTTACGAGCTGAAATAATTGAAGCTAAG